>WRFI01000033.1 GCA_009778875.1 Propionibacteriaceae bacterium
CATTTCGATGTCGGCTCGTGTGGCCCGGAACTGGACGCAGACTTGATCGCCGGTGGTGCCGGAGTAATCAGGCGCCGCTTGACCATTCCGGATCTGATCCATGTACATCAGAGGCACGCCGCGGCCCGTGCGTTCGACGTAGCCAGCCCGCTTGAACCCATCCGCCAGCAGTCGACTTCGAGGCCTGGTCTCCTCCATCATATTGGCAAGCGAGACCCCCTTGGGAAGCCCACCCGGGTTCGTGATCTGGCACCCATCGTCGCTTACCACAACTGTCGTGGCACCAGCCATCGCGTAATCGCGATGCACCAATGCGTTGGCGACAGCCTCTCGCAACGTGGCATTGGTGATAGCGGGTAGCGACACCCGTTGCGCACCAATAGTGAGTTCGGCTTCTGGAGCAGCACGTCGCCGCAACGCATCCATCACCTGAGCCACCAAATGATCGGCTGCGGATAGCAAAGGCCAGTAGCCTATTTCACTGCTCGCCAACAGCGTGCCTTGAAGCGCGCTGAACACCACCTCTGCGGTCGGCAAGTGGCGCTCAATCGAACTGGGCCGGCCAAACAACAGCAGAGCTCCAGCGGTCACGATGGCATCCGAGTCAAAAACACCCAGACCAAGCGCTCGAAGCAGCTCTGAATCGTTCAACTCGGCCAAATTCGGCTCCGGGCCTCTGGCAGCCCTGGCGCGGTATTTGTCGAACTCGCCGTGGTCAAGGTCGTCCAGAGTGGCGGCTGGTATCGGCACCCCAGCGTAGTCTTGGTCGAAGAAAAGCCGACGGCGGTTCGCCATTTCCGGCAAGGAGTAGGGGATCACCTCGGGTGTGCCGTCCTGCTTCAGCCTGCGGCGGACGTACAACCCTTCGCTGCCGACTGGTTCGTCGGGTTGCCCGACCCGGATGACGGCCACCGTTGCTTCATCGATATCGACAAATCCCGCCTCCACAGCCACTGGCGGGGTGGTCTTGTTGCGAAGATAAGCGGACAACCGAGCACCGTCGCGGTGCTGAAGGTTGGTGGATCGACTACCGATACCACTGATGGTGCCATCGTTGTCCACCCCAACCAGGAGCGTACCGCCACCGGCATCGTTGTTGGACAAGCCGACGACGGCCCTCAGCAGAGTGGAGCTATGGATTGGGTGGTCGTTTGAGTCTTGTTTGAACTCGACCGTTAACGTCTCACCCCCCTTGGCTAGGGATTTTACTTCGCTGGCATCAAGCATAAGAATCATTATATATCAATTTAAGAACTTTAGAATTTGGGCGACAAAGTTATGCATAACTATGAATAATCGCTGCGTGGTTTGACTCACTTCAGTACTCCCAGACGCTCACTCACTCGCGTGCCGAGTTGACCACGCCCAGCGGCCATCAGGGGCTCTTGTCGGATCACCTGAGGTCCACCTTGACAGGCTCGATGCGACGACGTAGGCTGACGGGAGATCGATTGCCAAGGTGGCAGATCAAGACAGGAGGCAAATCATGCGTCATACCAAACCAGCGCTTGCAACCGTGTTAGTCATCGCCCTCGCCACGCTCGCCGGATGCTCGGGCAGCAGTGGAGGCGGCACCAGCACGTCATCGGCCGGGAATTCCAGCATCACTTTCCTGACCTTTTATGACGACACGGCGGTGCAGGGGCTCATCAGCACATACTGTCAGAGTCACCCGAACGTGACGATTCAGCATCAGACAGTGCCGTTCGCGGATCTTAACCAGACGATCGAGACGCGACTTGCCAACAAAAGCACCGACGTCGATCTCTACATGGCAGATCAACCGCGTATATCGTCCCTTGTAAACTCCGGGTATCTGGCCGATGTGACCGGGACCGTCTCGGACACCTCGATCTGGCTCAAGAGCGCCTTGGACGCGTCGACGGTCGACGGCAAGCTCATGGCCTATCCGGTCAACACGTCAACGTCAGTCTTGTATTACAACGCTGACCTCCTCAATGCCGCGGGGATCACACCGCCGAGCGCCAACCCGAATGATCGGCTGACTTGGGATCAGGTGGTGGCTGAGGCAAAGCAGGCACAGGCTGCCGGGGCTCAATGGGGCCTCCAGTTCGACCAGGTGAGCCGCTATTACCAGTTGCAGCCGCTCATCGAGTCCGCGGGCGGTGGCTCGGGTCTGACCGGAACGGGCAACCTGACGCCGGATGTTACCAATGACGGCTGGACGGCGGCTATGACGTTCTACCAGAGCCTCTATACCGATGGTGTCAGTGAGAAGGGGATCACGCCGGACCAGACGCCAGACAGCTTTGCCTCTGGCAAGGTTGCCTTCTACATCGGCGGCACCCACCTTGCCGCCCAGTGGGACAGCGATAATGTGTCGTTCAAGTGGGGAATCGCAGCGCATCCGTACGTCGCCGGCGGCCAACCGGTGACGCCGACTGGTGCCTGGTCAATTGGGATTAACCCAAACTCGAAAAACATTGGCGCAGCCGAAGACTTCGCGAAATGGATCACCACGACGGCTGAGGGCCAGCAGGCTTTCCTGAACGTCGACGCCGGTATCCCTGCACAGACGAGTCAACTCGATTCCTACCTGTCGTCTGGAATCTGGGGCCAAGGCCCATCCGGTTCGACACCCGGCGATCTCGTCAAGTATGAACTGCAAAACACCGCGGTCATCCGACCCGTGTCCATCGGCTACATTCAGTTCGAAGCGATAACTGGGACCACCTTCGAGGACATTCGGAATGGTATCTCAGTCACCAGCGCCCTACAGAGTGCCCAGCAGCAACTGACTGACGCGTTCGCGCACCTCTCGTGACGTCATGGCAGCACGGCCCAGCACGGCAGAGCCGGCGCGCGACACGTCGGTGAGTGCTGGCGACCAAGTCATTCTCCGTGCCGATCGATCCCATCGGTTGGCACGGAGAAGGCGTGCCGGGGGCTGGTGGACGTTCGCGGCATTCCTGGCACCGAGCCTCGTACTACTGGCGGTGACCCGTATCGTTCCGCTGATCTCATCGGTGGCGTGGAGTTTGGATTCACGTGGGGGCGGGTTCGGAGCGTATCGAGAGGTGCTCAGCTCGTCTGCGTTCCAGGGTTCGCTGCGCACGACATTGTTGTTCAACCTTGTACTCAACCCCGTGCAGATCGCCTTGTCACTGGTGTTGGCCTTGGTGCTCGCACAGCAGATCCCTGCGGCTGGCGTCTGGCGCGCCGCTGTGCTGGCCCCGATCGCGGCACCGCAGGTGGTATCGGTGATTGTCTGGGGCGTGTGGTTGCGACCGTCCGGCGGCTTGATCAACTCGTTTCTGGCGGTGTTCGGGCTGGCACCACAGCCCTTCTTGACCTCCCCGTACCAGGCGATTTGGTGTCTCGGTCTCATCGCAAGCTGGATCGGCGTCGGCTATTGGATGGTCTTTCTCATCGCGGGGATCCGCGAAGTCCCTGACGAGTTGCTGGAGGCCGCAGCGCTGGATGGTGCGTCGTGGTTGCGTCAGCAGATTTCGATCGTCGTGCCATTGATCCGCAGACAACTGGCCTTTGTTCTGGTCGCCGACACAGTGGCCAACTTCCTGCTCTTCGTCCCCGTCCAGGTGCTTACTCAGGGTGGCCCAGCGCAGAGCACCAACCTCGTCATGTATGAGATCTATCGCCAGGCGTACGTTTTCGCCGACCAGACGACCGCCGCAGTGGAAACGGTAATTCTGTTGGTCATCATGACGGCGATTGTCGGGCTTCAGTTTTGGCTTCTCCAGGGACGACGGGAGTGAGCATGAGCAGCTTGAGCGCTCCACGCGTCACGCGCGTTGTCTTCCTTGTCGTCGGGATCGTTGCGGCACTCCTTGCAGTGGCGCCCTTATGGTGGATCCTTGTGAGCTCCTTGCGGCCCTCTGCTGAGATCTTCTCAACGATGGCACCGCTATCCTGGCGGACCTTTGTGCCCACCTCGGTCGACTTCGGAAACTACGCGCACATTCTGTCCAGTCCGACGGTTCGGGCGATTGTGAACTCGATCGTGGTAACCGCTATTACCGTGGTTGTCGGGTTGGTCGTGAACTCGATGGCAGCATTTGCGTTGGCGGCGTTGAATGTGCGGGGCCGACAGGTGATCTTCGCGGTTGTGGTTCTCAGCTTCATGATTCCGTTCGATGCAGTTGCCATACCGCTGTCGACGCTGACGCGGCAAGCCGGCCTGGCCAATAGCTTCGTTGCGCTTGTTCTTCCCGGCCTCGGCAACGGGCTCGCAATCTTTCTGTTGCGACAGTTCTTCCTCGGGATTCCGAGTGAACTCGTCGAAGCCGCAAGGCTCGATGGTGCGCGTACATGGACCATTTATTGGCAGGTCTACCTGCCAATGTCAGGCGGCGCATTGACCGGCGCAGGGTTGATTCTGTTTATCTTCCAGTGGCAGGCCTACATCTGGCCGCTGTTGGTCGTGTCGGATCCGAGCAAAGATATGGGCGCGGTGGCCCTCGGACGCCTTTTCGGTCAGTACGGCGTCGACTGGGGCGTGGTATTCGCGGCCGCGGTGTTGCTCACCATTGTCCCTGTGCTTATCATCCTCGGCTTCCAGCGGTTCCTGGTAAACTCGGTGAGTCAAGGCGCCATCAAGGGGTGAGGAGCTGCCATGTCCGCTGAGTCTCGCCAAGGGCGCGCATTGGGACGCCAAGATTTCGATGTTGTGGTATTCGGCAGTGCCAACATTGATCACGTCATGCGCGTCGACCGTTTTCCTCACCCCGGGGAAACAGTGTCGGCGAAAACCTATCTTCGATCGGTTGGCGGCAAGGGTCTCAACCAGGCCATCGCTGCAGCGCGTGCTGGTGCTTCGGTGGCATTCGTCGGGAGCGTGGGAACCGACGATGCCGGTGATCTGGTGTCGGGTGCGCTAGCCGACGCTGGGGTGGACGTTTCGAGCCTGGCGCGGGTTCCGACACCCACGGGCCTGGCGTACGTCAGTGTCGCGGCGACCGGTGCGAACGAGATTATTGTGGCCGCGGGTGCCAATGCGGCCCTGACATCGCTGGATGGAGGGCCGACTGGCACAGTGTTGCTGGTTCAGCTCGAGGTGCCGCATGAGGCGGTTCGAGAGGCGATGCAAGCGTTCCGCGGGATCGTGATCCTGAATCCGGCGCCAAGCCGGGAGGCTGGACCGCTGCTCGACCTCGCCGATGTCATTGTGCCGAATGCCACGGAACTGGCCGATCTGGCAGGCAGCGACACCGTCCCAGCAGATACTTCCGCCGCGCTTCGCCTCGTGGGTGAGCTTGGCTTTCATGGCGCCGTTGTCGTCACGCTCGGCGGTGAAGGCGCGCTGGTAGTTGTGGACGGCGACGCCTGGCACGTTGTTGCGTCGTCCGCGGCCGTCGTCGACACGACGGGCGCAGGTGATGCTTTTTGTGGCACGCTCGCGTCCAGGCTAGCGGCTGGTGATGATTTGCTCGACGCCGCACGGCACGCCGTGGCCGCCGGCACCGCGACAGTCGCCCGGGTCGGCGCGGGCACGGCGATGCCGGTGGCCGCAGAGACCGCCGCGCTTTTGACGAAGGTTACTGTCACACCGTTGGTTCGAGCGCCAAGGGCGCGGTCAGAGTTCACGTGGGGCGTGGCGACTTCCGCCTACCAAGTCGAAGGTTCGACAAGCGCCGACAGCCGTGGATTGTCGATCTGGGACGAGTTCGTCACCCGTCCCGGTGCGACCGTGGATGGTGCCACAGGCAAGACCGCGGCCGACAGTTATCGGCGTTGGCGCGAAGACGTTGACCTGATCGCGGACCTCGGCGTTAGCGCCTACAGGTTCTCCATCTCTTGGCCGCGCGTCCAGCCCGACGGAGAGACCTTCAACGAGGCTGGGCTCGATGTCTACGACCGCATGGTCGATGCCCTCCTGGAGCGTGGAATCGAGCCATTCGTCACGCTGTACCACTGGGACCTGCCACTGGCGATCGAGGCAGCCGGTGGTTGGCCGGTACGTCAGACTGCAGACCGGTTCGCGGTCTACGCGGGTCACACCGCGGCGCGGCTGGGAGACCGAGTGAAGCACTGGATAACAATCAACGAACCGTTCGAAGCGTCGATGCGCGGATATGCGCAGGGCCGACATGCGCCTGGACGCACCGATCCGACCGCTGCGTTGCGCGCCGCGCACCATCTTCTGCTTGCGCACGGGCTCGGGGGCGAGGCTGTGCACATCAACAGCCCCCAGGCCCAGGCTGGCATCGTGTTGAACCTCTACCCTGTCGAGCCGGCGTCGTCGTCGCCAGAAGACGTCGACGCGGCCGCTCGGTTGGATCTTGTCCAGAACCGGTTCTTCCTCGATCCGGTACTCGACGGTGCATACTCATCCGAAGCCCAAGCCCTGCTAGCCAGATATGGGGCTGCCGACGTGGTACGGGAGGGCGACGAAGCTATCATTGCGGCGACCCGGGACTTTCTCGGCGTCAACTACTACACGGTTTACACGGTTCAGGCCGGAACGTCCTCGAGTGAACCGTCAGCATATCTCGGTGCCGCTGACGCGCAGTTCGTGGCGCGCGGACGGGTGACCGACATGGGGCTGGCTGTTCGGCCGGACGGACTGATCACCGTGCTCCAGCGGGTGGCCAGTGCCGCGCTACCCGTTTATGTGACGGAATGCGGCGCTGCCTATCGCGACGTGTGGGGGCTGAGCGGGATCGCAGATTTCCGTCGGCGGAGCTTCCTGAGTCGCCACGCCGACGCGGTCCAAACGGCCCGCCGGACCGGGATTGACGTCCGCGGGTTTTTCGTATGGACCCTGCTAGACAACTTTGAGTGGTCCGATGGGTTCACGCAGCGGTTCGGGCTCGTCGACGTTGATCGGACCACGGGCGTGCGGACCAGGAAGGCAAGCTTCGAATGGTATGCGCGGTACCTCGGACATCGGGAGAAGGACTAGGAGGTATGCCGTGAACGAGCGGAATACTGAACGCCGGATGACGGCGGACCGGCTGCCTACGGTTGTTGATGTCGCCCGTGAGGCAGGCGTCTCGAAGACGACGGTCTCACGCGTGCTTTCTCGCGCCCGACCAGTCACGCCAGAGTCTGCCGCCGCTGTGCTTTCGGCGGCGGAGCGTGTCGGTTACCGAGTGAACCCCATCGCTCAAAGCCTTCGGACGCGTTCAACGCGATCGATGGGGCTGATCGTGCCGAATCTCACCAACCCGTTCTTTGGCGCGGTGGCGCAGGCCGCTGCGGCTAGCCTTACCCAACAAGGGTGGCACCTGCTCATGGCTGACCTTGACGATCGACCTGGTCGTGAGGCGGAACAGGCGGAGTGGCTGCGCTCGTACAGGGTCGATGCCGTGCTAATGATACCGGTGTCGCTGCAGGCCCCAGATGGCTTGTCGCGCGTGACGTGCCCACTGGTGCAAATCGACCGTTGGGTGCCGGTGCCCGATTCCGTAATCGTGCGCACCGACGATCACGAGGGAGTGCGGCTTCTTGTTGATCACCTGCGAGCCACAGGCCGGCACCGGCTGGCGTTCATTGGCGCCGATCCTACTTCGTCGTCTGCCCGGTTACGGCTCGACTCGTTCCGGGAGTACGCAGGGATGGGCAGGCCGGTGCTGCTTGGTGACTACTCGGCTCAGTGGGGCCGTCGGGCTGCGGAGGTGCTGCTCGAGACGGTCGGCGATACGGACGCCGTGGTCTGTGCTAACGACTTGATCGCACTGGGCGTCATTCAGGTGCTTATCGAGAATGGTCTGCGAGTTCCTGCCGACCTCGCCGTAACCGGCTTTGACGACATCGTCTTTGCGGAACTGTCACACCCGGCGCTGACAACAATCCGGCAGCCAGTCGCGCAGCTCGCGAGCGCCGCGGTCGAGGCGGCCATGACTCTAATCCGGGGTGAGGACCTCGAGCACCGCGACCTGGTATTGCCACCCGAGCTAGTCGTCCGCGGCTCCGCCCCGGGAGGCTCATGATGATTCGGATGCTGCTCGACACTGACCTTTCGCTCGGGGATGTCGGCTCCGAGATCGATGACGGGTTCGCTCTCGCTTTTGCGCTCGCCGAGCCCGACTGCCGTGTTGAGCTCATCACCACCGTGTCCGGCAACGTTGACGCCGTGACCGCCGCCCGCTTGACGCGCGGGCTTTTGGCTACCCTAGGACACAGCGACATCCCGGTCGTCGCCGGTGCGACCAGTGCGTCCCTCGGCCCGCCGCCAAAGGGCAGTTCCGGCCAGGCAGCCATCGAGCTCGTTCGGCGCATACTGGAATCGCCTGGGGAGTTGACGCTCGTCGCGATCGGGCCGCTGACAAACGTCGCACTGGCACTTCAGATTGAGCCGACCGTGGCGGGTGCGGTTCGCGAGGTCGTCGCGATGGGCGGTATCTTCTTCGACCAGACCCACGAACATCGCCAACCCGGCGAGTTCAACTTCCTGTGCGATCCGGAGGCCGTCAACGTCGTCCTAGACTCCGGCATTCCGATTCGATTCGTCGGCCGAGACGTGACGGAGCAGGTCCGATTCAGCCGCGATGACGCCCGAGCGCTCACGGCGGCGGGCGGCAAGTTCGCGGCCGCTGGCAGTTATGCGCTCGCATGGATCGAGCGCCTCGCGCGTGAGAATCCCGGCCGCACAGTGGACTCCTGCGCATTGCACGACCCTCTGGCGCTGGCGACGGCCATTCATCCCGGGCTGTGCACCTTCACCATGGCCAATGTTCGTGTGCTCGTCGGCGACCCGGCAGGGCGCGGAGTGTCGCTCGCCGATCTGCTGGCTGGTGACACCGCGCCCGCACCGAACTGCCGCATTGCGACGGATGTCGATGTCGCCGCGTTTCGGGAGCTGTTTGCGCGGCGGCTCGGGAGTCTGTGACTGTTAGTGCCTGAAACGGGCACTAATCGCAGGCATCATACATAGTCAGCGCGATTTGATTGGACCAACCGCGCCGTGATGAACCAACTCGGGTCAGTCAGATGGAGGAAGCTGAATCACATCGGTGCTGAGTCGGTAGTAGGCCTGGTTACCACCGGCAGCCCACGCCATGTCATCGCCCGCAGGACTGAGGCCGATCACGTGCAGGTACTCATGTGCCTGCCTTGTGGACGGGTAGCTGTCAAACAAACATAATCCGAGCGTGCCTCTTGGGAGTCCTGGAATGTGAGAAGAGGACACCAAAAACCCCTGTTCTTGCGAAAAGCACCTGGCCGAAAATGCCAGACAGCGAACTCAAGAAACCTGCGTTTAGCAACCGTTCATGCTTGCCCTTGTAGAATCACGCCACATAACCTCCAGATTTTAGGATGCCATGAACGGGAAGTCAAGTGTGTATGCTCGTCCGCTCTGTGGGAAGAACTCGTAGGACAGAACAGAGCCCTTTCGAAGCGAAGCGCCGGGATATGAACGGATGGAAGGCCTAGTTCCGTGGGCAAAGTCCTCCAGCGATACCCACTCACAGGCCTTAACCTCCTTTTCACGAAGAATGACATCACCTGGCAA
The DNA here is from genome assembly GCA_009778875.1 of Propionibacteriaceae bacterium. GTDB lineage: Bacteria > Actinomycetota > Actinomycetes > Propionibacteriales > Propionibacteriaceae > WRGV01. The sequence continues at coordinate 9,437 of WRFI01000033.1, forward strand.
TTGAACAGCCAAGCGAGCCTTGGCGAATACGGTGTACGGATTCTTTGAGCTGTCAAGTGCGAGGTGCGGTTCGTACTTAATGTGAGGCTCATGCAAGTCAGCCTGAATCTCAATCGTGCGTTTCTCCCAATAATGAACGTCTGGGATTGTCACAGAAAATGTGTCCCTACCGTTGAGAGTGTCGACTTTCACTACGCCGATTCCACCGTCAACGAGCACCGACGCACAATCGCAGAACAAACTCTCTCCTGTCCATTGTTGTCCTACTACAACAGATAATCGTCCACTCGACAACGAGCGAATAATGAGTGCACGCGAAAACTGCACTTCACGCCCACGGTCGCGCAGCGACATGGTCCAGGAGTCCTGAAGTATGACGTATGGGAGGTTTCGTCGCTCGTACGATCTCACCACAAACCGTATTACTGTTGACACGAGGAGAGTAGCCGCTATTCCAAGAGCCACATCATGACGAAAGCTCGCCCACCCTGTACATTCTGGTGGTTCTTTCCACGGAAGTCGTGCCCACATGCCATACAGGCCCATAATCGCGGCTGTGGTGGCCGAAGCAATCTCTGCAACCACATTCCGAAACAAGAAAGCCGCTATTCCGCCAAGCCTGTGCTTCCATGACTTGTTCACCTTATGTTGCCCCCTGTGTCGCGGCTGTGACGATCACGATAATGAGTAGTATAAGACCGATCTAATGCGGAGTCAAGACACATTGCCCACATCCATGAATTGGGGGCCATTTGCCGGGTTACCTCTGATGTCACCGGCAATGAGTCGGACGCCATCCGTGAGAGAATTGGACGACATAAGAAGGGAGTACTGAGGCTCGTTGGCCAGGCCAGAGCGCTGCTCGCCCAAGGCGAGGGGCTGACGATCGAGTTCAAGAGCGTTCGGGCGGGCAAATGGGCTAACTCGGTGTTCGACGCGAGTGTCGCGCCTTCCGAGTTGCAGACCAGATCAGTGCGAAAATGGACTCATGAGCCGCCCCGAGAAATGGATGACGCGCAATCGGATCGGCATTGGCGTGGTCTTGCTTGTGGCTGGCGTGGGAACAATGGCGTTGCTCGCATTCTTGGCGTCCTCCGACAGTCCGCCGAGCCGTGCACAGAGTGCATTGCTGGTCATCGTCGGGGCGATCTCTAGCCTGGGCGGCACATGGGCGATGTCGCGAAAGCCTGGCGACCCAAATCTCGTTGCTTCACGCCTGGCGATCCGCCACCTCGCCGACATTACCACAGGGGTCGGAGAACTAGCGAGGCGCGCCGAAGAGGCTTTTGATGCCCGGCCCCCTGGCAAAGGACGCGAGGACATTGGGCAACTGAGTTGGCGGCTAAGCGAATGCCAGCGTCAACTGATACTGAATGGGGAGGACTGGGCAATCGCCTATCCGGACCTGATTGAAGGAGGCTCCGTTGATCTGACGGCTGCCAAACTGGAGGAGTCATGACCGATCAGCAATTCCAAGCCAAGGTGGCCCGTATCATCAACAACACCGACTTGGCGCTCAACAAAGGTCTCGAAGATGGTGTCGAGGTGGGCATGAAGTTTGCCATCTTGAGTGACGCTGGCGAAGATATCCGAGACCCGGACTCTGGCGAGGTGCTGGATTCCATCCAGATCGCCAAGACCGTGGTCAAGGTGATTTATGTCACGTCGCGCTTATCGATCGGTCGCACCTTCCGCAAATACGAGTCGGCGGGAATCTTCGCCACTTTCGGCCAGGGAACTACCAGGTATGAGACCCTTGCCAGCGACGAAAGTCGGGTGCAGCAGGAACTCGACCCAGCGAAAGCCAAGGTCAAGGTGGGAGATCGTGCCGTTGAGTACACGGGCGAGTACACCGGAATCGTCTACGACTTCTAGAGGAGTCGTCATTCCCAACTTGCCCGATCTGAGGATTTCAGCAGCCCAGCCACGAAAGACTAACAGCACCCGTACGTGACGAGTGCTGTTATGAATGAGGTGCTCCTTTGACTGCCTATCTAGACTGCCCGGCCTCCTCGACTACAAGGTTACCACTAGGTCGGGTGAACCTCCAGAACAGTGCCAGCCTTCGTGATGAACAGAACCGCCTTGATGTGGCGACGCCTCACCATCTCCTGGCGAACTTGAGCCAAGACGGCATCTTCCCCGAGATGCACTCTGCGGGCATCGAACACGATGTGGGTCGACTGTTTTGACGCCCGCCGAAACTGGTTGGGGATGGTGGTGCGGCCACTTCCAGTTGGCGACTTGATCTCCCAGATCAGCCCGTTCATCACCATGTCGGCGGTTTTCATCTTGTAACCCTCGGACGGGCGAAGTAACTCAACGCCAACGCCGAAGTGGCGAGCCAGTATCCAGGCCACCTCGACTTCGTGAGGCTCCGGTATCACGGGTGCGTCGGCAGGGAGAACAACCATCGGCACGAACCGTGGGTTGTCGCGCTTTGAGCGGCTCTTTCGTGACATGAAACCTTCTGAGAAACTGTGGTCACCAAATCTATCTCACGAACCAGGCGGACTCAGCCGACCTTCCAAACGTCGATGGTTTGCGAGAGGCGGTCGTAGACGGTCCTTTGCCATGGCCACGCCTTCTATCCTCCCCGCTCGGCCGCAGTTGATGCCAGATCGTCCCCTTGACCTACGGCGAGACGGCCTGACAACAACTCGGGCAGAAGTACGTCGCGCAGCGCCGCCAGGTGTGCGTTTTGATCCACTTGCCCACGCCATGCAGCGAGCAATGGCTGGATGGCTTCATCAACGCCGGCGCGCCGATCGACTGGCGGCAAGCCAAGTTTCAACGACTTGAGGTTACCCATACTCAACTTCGGCTGCACCGCGCCGGTCACAAGGGCCGAAACATCGGAAATGGAGAGCGCCAGCATAAGCAACTCCGTGGAGACCGACTGTCCAATGACCACATGCGCGTGATTGTTCACCCAGCATCGGCCCCAGACGTACTGGACCACGGGCGATCCACCGGGGCGAACAACGCTCCCATCTTCACCGACCAGAAGCATGACTTGATCAAACAGATAGTCGTCGACGTACCCAAGCACACCAGTCGCACCGTAGTAAGGGTAAGGCCCCGGCCTCCCCTCCCTGTCTCGGCTCGACAAGGGCACTCGTCTGGAGTTGTGAAACTCCGCCACATCACCAAACCTACTGAAGCTGTCATCCACGCACGCTCGTTCGAGGATTGATACGGCGAGGCCCCACTCCGTGTTCATCAAACGCCGGTTGGAGTCGATCTTGTCGTCGATGGCGCCGAGGGTGGCGGCGATGGCCTGTTGCTCTTGCAATGGCGGTAAGTCAGGTAGCAAAAAAGAACGAACCTCGGCAACATTGAGGTGCGCCACCGTTGAACCTTCAGACCTCTGTAGCAGTCTGTCTTGTTGCTCAGGGGAAACCAACAGGTATCGCAAGTACAACGGATCTAGTACCTCCGCCTTTGAGCGGAGCAACATGGTGCGTTGTCCAGGCGCCACTCTCAGTGAAGGGATTTGGACCACAGGGCCAACTGGTGCCTCTCTGGCAAGGAGGACGTCACCCACTTTCGGTGTCAAGCGACGCGTCCACTCTTCAAAAGTGGCGTGAGAAATGCGCCGGGCAAGGCTGTAGTCGATGGTGTTATCTCTCATCGCAGGCGTGCCGACAGCAAAATACTCGCCAGTGGGGTCGACAGGCGCTGTCTTGTGCTCGCAATCAACGATGACCTCGCATGCCTCGTCGAGCGTCAGTCTCCTTGTCACGCAAGCGCCTCCAGCCGACGCCGCACTTCGTCTTCAAGTGCGCGACCACGGTCGAACTCGGCATACAACTCTGCTGTCAGGCGGGCGATCTTGACGTCGACCGGCTCGCCGTCGTCTTCCGTCTCTTCCGTGCCGACATAGCGTCCCGGCGTCAACACGAAATCATGCCCGGCGATCTCGTCCAGCGAAGCCGACTTGCAGAAACCCGGCACGTCCCCATACTTGCCGCCGCGGTTACGCCAGGCATGATACGTGTCGGCGATGCGGGCCACATCCGCGTCATCCAGGACCCGCAGACGGCGGGTCTCCATACGTCCCAGCTTGCGGGCATCAATGAACAACACCTCACCCAGGCGCTTCCGGTGACCGTTACCCGCCCGCTCCTTCGAACAAAACCACAAACTGACCGGGATGCCCGTGTTGAAAAACAACTTGTCAGGCATCGCGACAATGCAATCCACCAGATCGGCCTCAACCAGCCTGCGGCGAATCTCACCCTCACCACCCGTCTTCGAACTCAACGAGCCGTTCGCCAACACAAACCCAGCCGTGCCCGTCGGCGACAGATGGAACAAGAAATGCTGCACCCAGGCGAAATTCGCGTTACCCTGCGGCGGGGTGCCATACGCCCAACGCGGATCATCCGCCAACTTCGGATCCCACCAATTCGACACATTGAACGGCGGATTCGCCAACACAAAATCAGCCCGCAACATCGGGTGAAGATCCCAGGCGAACGAGTCAGCCGAATGATCCCCCAAATCAGCCTCAATACCGCGCAACGCCAGATTCATCTTCGCCAACTTCCAGGTCGTGTCCGTGAACTCCTGCCCGTACACCGACAAGTCAGAACGCTGGCCCTGATGCGCCGTCACAAACGCCGCCGACTGCACAAACATGCCACCAGAACCACAACACGGGTCAAAAACCCGTCCCCTGTAAGGCTCCAACATCTCAACCAACACCCTAACCACACTGCGCGGCGTGTAAAACGCGCCGGCATCCTTACCCGTCTCCTTACCCGCGAACTGGCCCAAAAAATACTCATACACCCGGCCCAACACGTCATCAGAACCATGATCCTGGCCAGACCCAAACCCAATCGACCCGATCAGATCA
>WRFI01000034.1 GCA_009778875.1 Propionibacteriaceae bacterium
ACACCGTCACCCTCACACCAGCCACCTGACTGGCAACATCGGCAACCACCACGGCACCGCCGTGGTCACCACCCTGCCCACCAAACAGTCATTTTCGGACTAGGAGGGGTGGCGGCGGAGCCGCCGGGGTGGTTATCCTAAGCGTGTGCAGGAAGGCGACCGACCACCCCGTCAGCCCCTTCGGGTCTGCCACCCCTCCAAAGGAGGGGAATTGGCCCGGCGGTTCGAGCCCGTCTACGTCCACTTGTGACACTCCTTATAGGATGTTGCCGTGACTGAGTATCACCAGGCAACACCTCGGCATACTTGGCTGGCGCCCGCAGTCGGCGTCGGCGTCGTCATCTGCGCGCTCTTGACGGCCACGATCGCCGTCGGCCTGCCCCGGTCGTCGGCTGGCGCGGGGGACGACTACTGGATGCCGCCCGACGGTCACCGCGCGGCGTGGGCGTCGTCCGCCAGTCCGGACGTCAAGTATGTCGAATGGTCGCGGCCCGGCCCCCTCACCTTGCTGCAGTCGAACCTGACGGGCTTCGCCTACTGGCTCTCCGTCACCCACGTCAGTGTGGCGTCGGCTCAATTCGCTCACCTCAACGTCTTGCAGGCCGACCCGGCCGGGGTCAGCGACGTCCAGACGGACGACGTGTGGACCTTGGGCGAGGCGGGAGCTCAGGCGGTGATCGAAAACGAGGTCGACATCACCGGTGAAGAGGCCGAAATCAGCATCGCGGTCATGGAACCGGGGCGGCTCGACCTGCCGGCCGGTCTTAAGGCCGGCGACCGGTGGACTTCCAAAGGGACGGCCCACGTCTGGGACGCCGCCCAAAACGCCATCGTGCAAGAGCCCTACACGGCCGATTTCCAGGCGGCCGCCGCCCCCGATGCTGGTGCCGGCTGCCTGGCCGTCACCATGACGCAGGTCACGGGCGACTCGTCGAAGACGGACATCCGCACCTGGTGCCCGGGTCAGGGAATCGTGGCACTCAGCCGCGACGCGGGCGCCTGGACGCCCACGGCCGCCCGGCAGCCGGCTACGCTGACACCGGAGCAGCCATTCAACTGGAGCGCCGCCGCCCAACTGGCGTTTTCGCCGCTGACCGTCAACCAATCCGGACTGGCTGGCCCCATGACTCTGGCCCCGCTGTCGGCGCCTGGCCTGGCGAGCGATCGGGCCGTCTTCGTGACGCAATTGCCGCCCGTCGCCGTTGGCGTCGATCTGACAGGCGACGAGCCGTCGGTCGCGTCGTCGGCCAGCCCTGGGGGCACGCCGACCGCCTTTGCCTTGATGGGCGGGCTCACCGTCGTGGCAACCACCAACCGGCAGGTGGTGGCCTACAACGAAGACATGCGCTGGGTGTGGCAGGCCGACCTCAGTGACCTGGCTGTGGTGTCACCGGTGCGGTTCGGCGACAAGGTGGTGGTGGCCTTGCTGGACGGATCGGTCACCGCCTTCGATCTGGCCTCCGGCCAGATGGCCTGGCGCGTCGACCTGGGTTCCGAGATCCGCTTCGCGCCGGTTGTGGCCGGCGACCGGGCGCTGGTGGCGACGCAGTCCGGCCGGTTGACGTGCCTGGACGAGACGGGCCAGGTGGTGTGGGACCAGGACGTCGGCGTGCCATTGAGCCTGGCCGTGTCGGCCGGCCCCGACCCGGTGGTGGTCTACGGCGCGGACAATTCTGTGGTGCTGCGGGGCTATTCGCTGGCTGACGGTCACCAGGTGTGGCGCAACCGCGTCTACCAGTCGGCCCGCGACCTGGTGGCGCTCGATTCGGTGGTCGTGCTGCGCGACAATGACGCCACTTTGGGCATCGACTGGAAAACCGGCGCCGTCTCGTGGCGCTGGTCCGGGCAGCGGACGGCGGCGGCCATCGGCGGCGGCCAGAGCGTGCTGCTGCTGGGCGACACCGATCTGGTGCTGCTCGGCGCGGACGGGCAACCGGTGCGAAGCTGGCCACACGGCATCGACCAGGTGTCAGACCACACGTCGTACATGGTGGCGGCGGGCGGCACCGTCTTGGTCTATTGCGGCTCGACGATGCGGCTGGGGGTGCTGGGGTGAAGGAGCTGATCGAGCTGGTTCGCGGCACCCTGGCCGCCACCTTCGTGGTGCCGGTGCGCGAGGGAAGACCCCGCCCCAGCACGTGGCCGCGCGGTCTGCCCGCCATCGGCGCCGGTGCGCTGCTGGTATACATTCTGCTGGTTCTGGTGGCGGTTTTCGCGGTGCCGTTGCGCCAAAACGGCACACTTCTGGTCGAGAACAACTCCAGCACCACCTTGCCGGCCTCGGTCGTGTGGCTGCTGATGGCCGCGGTGGTCCTGTCGTTTTCCCTGGTTCACACGGCCGCCCTGCACACGTCATGGCCTTTGCGCATCCTGCTGTTTGTGATCGGCTCGATGGCCCTGTTTTTCTTCGCCGCCCCGGCGTTCGTGGTTTCCCCACCGGCCGGGCTGGTGTCGGCGCTGCTGTATTTGGGGCTTTTCGTGTTCACCGTCGTGAGGGCGCGGCGGCAGTTCGTCTGGTGGGAGTTCGTCGTCGTCACCGTGATCGTGTCGGTCACCTTGCTGATGCCTGGCGCTCTGGCTGGCCAGATCAGTGACATGCGGTTGACGTCCATCGACGGCACCTTCGCCACCCTCGGCATCCTGACCTACCCGGCGCTGTTGGTGGCCGGGGCGGCGCCCGCGCAGATCGTCGTGACAGGTGCCGAGGCGGCCGCCCGGCGTCCCCTGAGCGTCTGGTTGTTCGCCTTGTTCGGGGGCGGTGGTGCGGTCTGGCTCATCGTCTCGGCCGTACTGGACCTGCGCAACGGGTCAGACGACCTGAACCTGCAGGCCCTGGCCGCCAGCCTGATCACTTTGGCATTGGTGGTCGGCGCGCTGGCGCTGTGGCTGCGCCGCGGACATCGGCAGCGTCCAGAACCCCTGTCGGAGTATCCCGACTATTGGCAGAACTGGCTCTATCCGCTGGCGGCCGTCATCGCCGGCCTCGCCTTCATCGCCATACCCGTGCAGTTCGCACTGCAGATCACGCAATACGCGGGCCTGGCCGGCATCGCAAACACCCTTGGCGTCGCCTGGAACGCCTTCAGCGACACCAACCCGGGCGTCCTGTGGCGGGCGGGCATCGGGGTCGTGCTGCTGGTCATCGCCTGGCGTCTCAGCCGTCGCGGACGCACCATCGAGGCCACGTTGCTGTCGGTGTTGGCGCTGACGGCGCTGCTTGTGGCGGCCGGTTTGCTGCCCGGCCTTTCCTTCCTGCACGAGTACAACACCCGCATGATCGGGCTCGTCGCTGCCGTCATCGCCTTGGCGATCGCCGCCGGGCTCGCGGCTCGGCGCCAGTTGACCCGCAGCCGGGCTGTCTGGATCGTCACCGTCATTCTGCTGGCCGCACTGTACCCGTTCCGCAACATCTTGTCGGACCCCGCCAGCGCGGCGTTGTTCTTCAGCGCACCCCTGCTGGTGCTTTTCGGCCTGACCTGGCGGCTGATCTCGGATGCCGAGTGGCTGGGGGGCGACACCCGGGCGTTGCCCCGCCCCACCCGGGTGCTGCTGTTCATCGCCAACACGCTGTTCGCCGCCACGGCTGTGGCCTTCGTCGCACTGTCCAGAGCGACGGGGTCGGCTGCCGATACCAGCGTGTGGGTCGACATGGGGGATTGGACGTTGGGCGAGCCGCTGTACACGGCCGGGCTGGCGGTTGCTCTATGGTTGGCTATCCGACCGGAAAACGCGGGCAACGGCATCGGCGAGGAGGTTCCGGTAAGCTTGACAGATAATGACACTTGAGCAGACCCAAGCGCGCATCGACGACCTCTCGCACCGACTGGAGTCGATCGAGGTTGTCGTCGACCCTGAGGCCAAGCGCCTTCAGATCGCCGAACTGGAGCAGCAGGTGTCCGTGCCGAACCTGTGGGAGGACTCGGAACGGGCCCAGCAACTGACGTCGAAACTGTCCGCCCTCAATGCGGACGTCGAGCGCGTCACCTCATTGCGATCCCGTCTTGGTGACGCCGAGGTGCTGGCCCAACTGGCCGCCGAGGCCGATGATGCCGCCTCCGCCGCCGAGGCCGAAAACGAGGTGGCAGCGCTGGCCACCGAAATTGAGGCACTCGAAATCCGCACGCTGCTGTCGGGCGAGTACGACGACCGTGACGCCCTGGTCACCATCCGCTCGGAGGCCGGGGGAGTGGACGCCGCCGACTGGGCATCGATGCTCTTGCGCATGTACGAGCGCTGGGCCGACCGTCACCGCTACCCCTACGAGGTGTACGACATCAGCTACGCCGAGGAGGCTGGCATCAAGTCCGCCACCTTCCAGGTCAAGGCGCCATACGCCTACGGCACCCTCAGCGTCGAGCAGGGAACCCACCGGCTGGTGCGAATTTCACCCTTCGACAACCAGGGACGCCGCCAAACCTCCTTCGCGGGCGTCGAGGTGCTGCCCGTCGTCGAGGAGACGGATCACATCGACATACCCGAATCGGACATCCGGGTCGACGTCTTCCGCTCCACCGGCCCGGGCGGCCAGTCCGTCAACACCACCGATTCGGCCGTCCGGATTTTCCACATCCCCACAGGCATCACCGTCACCTGCCAGAACGAGAAATCGCAGATCCAGAACAAGGCGGCAGCACTGCGCGTCTTGCAGGCCCGTCTGCTGGAAAAGGCGCGGGAAGAGCGGGCGGCTGAGATGGACGCCCTGAAGGCGGACGGCAATTCGTGGGGCTCGCAGATGCGCAGCTACGTGCTTCACCCCTATCAGATGGTCAAAGACTTGCGCACCGGCTATGAGGTGTCCAACCCGACGGCGGTGTTCGATGGCGACATCGACACCTTCATCGACGAGGGCATCCGCTGGCGCAAACGCGAGGAAAACGCCACACCGTAATGGAAGAACACTGGCAAACCACCCTGCCAGCGGCTATAGTGGCAAAAGCCGTTGTTGGAGGCACCAAGAGCAACATGTGGTGCGCCAACGTCTTCCCCGACCTGGCCAGGAGTTCAACGTGATCACATTCGATGACGTCTCCAAGGTTTACCCTGGGCAAAAAAAGGCCGCTTTGCGGCACGTCAACATCTCCATCGACAAGGGGGAGTTCGTCTTCCTTGTCGGGGCGTCCGGCTCGGGTAAGTCGACGTTCATGCGCTTGATCCTGCGCGAGTACCGGCCCACCAGTGGACGCATCTATGTCGCCGGCAAGGATCTGAGCCAGATACGGCAGTGGAAGGTGCCGGAGCTTCGCCGCCAGATCGGCACGGTTTTCCAGGACTTCCGGTTGTTGCCGGGCAAGACGGTGTTCGAGAACGTCGCCTTCGCGCTGCAGGTGACGGGACGGCCGATGCCCGAGATCAAACGCACGGTGCCCGAGGTGCTGGAGCTGGTGGGCCTGAAAGGCCGCGAAACCAGAATGGCCGATGAGCTATCCGGTGGCGAGCAGCAGCGTGTTGCCATCGCCCGCGCCTTTGTCGGGAAGCCAAAGATCCTGTTGGCCGACGAGCCGACCGGTAACCTCGACCCCAACACCAGCATCGGCATCATGAAGTTGCTCGACCGCATCAACCGCCGCAACACGACCGTCGTCATGGCCACCCATGACGCCACCGTCGTCGACCAGATGCGGCGCCGCGTCATTGAACTCATTGACGGTCAAGTTGTCCGCGACCAAAAGAAGGGTGTTTACGGTACCGACTAGGGCAAGCGACCCAAAAGAAACCGTCACCCAGACAGGAGAAGCAGATGCGCCACACCTTGAGCGAAACTTGGTTGAGCCTTCGGCGAAATGTGTCAATGACCGTATCCGTGGTGGTCACCATGTGGGTCAGCCTTTCGCTGTTCGGCATCAGCCTGCTGATGATGCAGCAGGTCAACCTGATGAAGGGCTACTGGTACGACAAGATCGAGATCACGGTGTACCTGTGCTCCACGCTGTCGGGCGGCTCGACGACGGCTGGCACCTGCGAAGCGGGACAGGAGACGACGGACGCCCAGCGCCAGCTGATTCAGCAGCAGCTCACCGCCAACCCCGATGTCGCCAGCGTCATCTACGAGAGCAAAGAACAGGCCTACGCCGAGTTCCAGCAGACCTACAAGAACTCGCCGATCCTGGGCACCCTGGGCGTCGACCAGATGCAGGACTCGTTCCGCGTCAAGCTGGTTGACCCCCAGAACTACCAGGGTGTCGTGTCGCAGGCCCAGACCATGCAGGGCGTGCAGAGCGTCCAGGACCTGCGTCAAGTGCTCGACCCATTGTTCTCAGTACTGAACGGCTTGCGCTGGGGCACGATGATTCTGGCTGTGTTGCTGTTATTCGCGGCGGCCCTGCAGATAGGCAACACGATCCGGTTGACGGCCTTCACCAGGCGGCGCGAGATTGGCATCATGCGGCTGGTCGGAGCGTCGAACAGCTACATCACCCTGCCGTTCCTGCTGGAGTCGCTGGTGGCGGGCATCCTCGGCGTTTTGGCGGCGGCCGCGACGCTGGCTGTGGCGCTCAAATTCTTGATCATTGACCGGGCTCAAGTCTCAATTAAGTCTTTAGCTTGGATTGGGTGGCATGAGTTCTTTGTTGCCATCCTTGTACTCGGTGTAGTCGGTGTGATCCTCGCGGTCGTGCCGACGCTAATAGCCACAAGGCGCTATTTGAGAGTATGAGTCTGAAAGAAGGGCAAGACCATCATGGCCCAGCGCAAGCCCACTTCCCATCGATTGGCTGGCCTGCGGGCCCTGGCTATCGGGCTGCTGACCATCGCATTGTTGGGCGTGTCGTCATTGGCGGCCCACGCTGACGATCTCGGTTCGCAGGAGAGCGCAAAGCAAGACCAGATTGCGGCCAATGCCGTCACCATTCAGAAAAACCAGGACGCGCTCACCCAAGCCGCCAATGCGCTGAAAGCCTCACAGAGCGCGCTGGCAACCGCCAAGTCGGATCTGGCCACCAAGCAGCAGGCCGCGACCGACGCGAAGGCCGAGGACGACACGATGGCCGCCAATCTGGCGGTGGCCGAGCAGGCTCTGGCAGATCGTCAGGCTGACTTGGCGGTGGCGCAGCAGGCCGTCACTGACGGGCTGAACGCGATTGCCGCCCAGCGTGACCAGATAGGCCTAATCGCACAGACCACGGCGCAGCAAAACACGACGCTTTTGGCGCTGGCCATGCTGCTGAACGGCGGCTTTGATACCGCCAGCCTGAACAACCAGGTTCAGTGGGCAACGACGGTGTTCACGGCCAACGAGGACGCGATGGAGCGGTTGCAGACCGCTCAGATCCAGTTGCAGGCAGCGCAGGACGCCGCGCAGAAGGCGAAAGACGCGGCGGACGCGGCCGAGGCCGAGGTGGCCACACAGAAGGCCGCCACCGCCGCGCACCTGACACTGACGCAGCAGGCCCAGGCAGATGCCGACGCCGCGGCCAAGACCGTGGCGGCGAAGGTCAGCGCCAACCAGCAGGCCGAAACTGACGCCGCGGCAGCGCTCAAGCAGTCGCAGGACGAGCAGGCCCAGTACGAGGCTGATCTGGCCAAGATTCAGCAGCAGATCCAGGCTCAGATGGCGCAGGATCAGGCACAGGGCATCCCGAACCAGGCGGCGCCGTCCTCTGGCACCTTCTTCCAGCGGCCCGTGCCCGGCCCCGTGACGGCCACCTTCGGCTGGCGCATACCGCCGATCGCCGGCGCATCGAGCTATCACCAGGGCGTCGATTTCGGATCGCCCTGCGGCACCCCGATCTTGGCGTCCGCCGCCGGGACGGTCACCTATGCCGGCTGGAACGGCAGCCTCGGCAACTACGTGGCGATCAACCACGGGCTGATCGCCGGCAACTACTACAGCACCGGTTACGGTCACCAGTCGAAGATCGCCGTGAGTGTCGGGCAGCAAGTGGCCCGAGCCCAGGTGATCGGCTATGTCGGCACCACGGGCGTGTCCACCGGATGCCATGTGCACTACAACGTGTACAAGAACGGCACACTGATCAACGGTCTGCCGCTGGTGTCCTGACGTCTTCGTGTTATCGTGAAGGGTCTAACCCGAGCGATTTCGAAGAGGTGATGTGCCATGCCGCGGCCCAAAGGCACCGTTGTTGTGGCACGCAACAAGCGGGCCTTCCACGACTACATCATCGGTGATCGCTTTGAGGCCGGCATCGTCCTGACCGGCACCGAGGTCAAGTCGTTGCGCCAGGGACGGGCCAGTCTGAGCGACGCGTTCGCCACCATCGACGCGGGGGAGGTGTGGTTGCGGGGCGCCAACATTCCGGAGTACCTGCAGGGCACCTACCACAATCACGCGGCCAAACGTAACCGCAAGCTGCTGTTGAACCGCCGCGAGATCACGAAGCTGGAGAAACTGGTGGGCCAGGCGGGGCGTACGCTGGTGCCGCTGTCACTGTACTTCAAGGACGGCTATGCCAAGATTGAGCTGGCGGTGGGCACAGGCAAGCGTGATTGGGACAAGCGTCAGGCGATTGCGGCCAGGGACGCCGACCGCGAGATGGCGCGGGCCATGGCCACCAGGAACAAGAGAGGAACCCGATGAGATTCAAACGAGCACTGGTCGGGTTCGCTTTGGCCGTGGTCATCGTCGCTCTGGCCTGGCGACCCGCCAACGCCTGGGCCGTCGACGATTACGTCGACTCCTGGCAGGTGTCCTACACCGTCGACACGTCCGGGGTGCTGCACGTCAAAGAGACCCTGGTGTGGCGTTTCGGCACAAACTCGGGGCGCCACGGCATCGACCGCGCATTGGTGATACGCGAGCCCTGGGATTCCAGCCAGGATGCCGTGTACGAAATCAGCAACATAACGGTCACAAGCCCCGATGCGTCGTCACAGTTTACGACGTCAACGCTGGGCAGCGGACGCAACCAGCAACTGGACATCCGCATCGGTTCGAGCTACCAGACCGTGATCGCACCGACCGCCACCTATTCGCTGAGCTATGACGTGACCGGCGCCATGCGTTCGGACACCGGTTTTGACGAGCTGTATTGGGACGCCATCCCCGACAACACGCCGCTGGTTTCCAACATCACCATTACCGCCGCAGTGCCGAATGGTGTCTTGGATGTCGCCTGCTTCAACGGCCCGCCCAGCACCAGTAACTCGTGCGATTCGTCCAGTGTCGGGGCCGACGGCACCGCCACCTACACGGTGGCATCAAAGGCGCCCGGCAGTATCGTCACTATCGGGGCCAAGGTCGGGTCGGGACTGGTGTCCGACAACCAGCCGCACCTGGTGGCCCGCGGCGACCAGGCGTCGGTGAATGCGCTGCGCGGGGCGGGCGCGCTTTCCGGGGTCGCGGCAGTCGGAACGATCGGTGTGGTCGGCGTCTTGGGGACGCGTAACCGCCGCGATCAGCGGTTCCTCGGCGTCGCCCCCGGCACGGTTGAGACCTCCGGTCAAGGGGTGGGACCAGACAACCATCCGACCATCCCGGTGGCTTTCACGCCACCCAAGATTCCGGTGGCGGCGGCGGGCCTGATTGACGACGGCGCCGTCGACGTGCGGGACATGACCGGCACGCTGTTGTCGCTGGCCGTCCAAGGTGTCATCCAATTGCGCCAAGATGCGGCGGTGCAGCGGTCGTGGATCTTCAGCGGCTCAACCGATCAGGCCATCTACGCCAAGCTCGTCAAGACGGATGTCGAGTTGGCCAGCCATGAGGCCGCATTATTGCGCGACATCTTCCCCGGTTTGAGCATCGGCACTGAGAAATGCCTGACCGGCCAATCCACGCTGGCCAAGGCCTACCAGAACATGCAAACAAATGTGCGCGCCGATGTTGAGCAGGCCGGTTGGTACAAGCGGATGCCCGAGCGGGGCGTGTCGGCTGCCTCGGCTGGGGCAGGGGCCTCCTTCGGCGGCCTGATCCGCGTGGCCTTCTTGGTCGTTTGGGCAATCGTCGCCCTGGGCGGGACGGGCCTGGCCGGCCTGATCAACGGGCTGCAGTCGGGCAGCGTCGGCTGGCTGATGTGGGTGGCGCCTCTGGCGATCATTCTGATCGGCTTGCTGGTCTACCGGGGATTGACCCGGCGTGGCCAGCGCAGCGCCGTCGGACGGGCATACGCTGACCAGGTGACCGGCTTCAGGGAGTATCTGACGACCGCCGAGGCCGACCAGATCAAGTTTGAGGAAGGCCAGGACATTTTCAGCCAGTACCTGCCGTGGGCCGTCATCTACGACGTGGCTGATCGTTGGACGAAGCTGTGCGGCCAACTGGTGGCCGAGGGCAGGCTGGCGAACATCCAGCCAACCTGGTACTACGGCGACTACCGGCTGTTCAACATGTACGTCTTCACCAACTCGCTCGGCAACGTCTCGCGGGCCTCGGTTCCGGCGGCGCCAGCCGGCGGATGGGCGTCGGGCGGCACGGGCTTCGGCGGTGGTTCGGCTTTCGGTGGGGGAGGCTTCTCCGGCGGTGGCGGTGGTGGCGGCGGCGCCCGGTCCTGGTGACGCCTCGAGGGGAGACGGCCATGAGGACGAGACGCGGGGTGTTGGGTCTGTGCCGGACAGCCAGCCGACGGCCACCTACACGCTGACCTATGACGTCACTGGCGCCATGCGGTCGAGCGCCGACTACGACGAGCTGTACTGGGACGCGATCGGCGATAATACGCCCGTGGTCAACGACATCACGGTGACGGTGACGGTGCCCGGCGGGGTGCTGGACGTCGCCTGTTACGCGGGGCCGGCACCGACAAGCAACCCGTGCGACCAGGATCGCCAGGCTGGGATCGCCCGGTGGCCCGTCGGGCGTGATACCCTACCGTCCGCCGGCCGTCGATCTGCGGTTCTTAGGCGTGCCGCCGGGCACCACCGAGGCGGGCCCGCAGGGCGTGGGCGAGGACGACAACCCGATCATTCCGGTGGCCTTCATACCACCCAAGATCTCGGTGGCCAGTGCCGGCCTGCTGGACGACGGATCGGTGGACGTGCGGGATTTGACGGCGGCACTGGTCATGTTGGCGGTGCGTGGGGCCATCAAGTTGAGCCAGGGCAAGACGCAGAGTGCCGCCGACGAGCCGATGCTCAGTGCCACGCTGGTCGACGCGACGCTGGCTGAGGCCAACCACGAGAAGAATCTGCTGACCAGTGTTTTTGGCACCACCGATCCGGGCCGTCAGGTGCAGTTGGCTGGCCCGTCCGGCTTGGCTACGACCTTTGATCAACTGCGCCGCGATTTGCTGGACGAAGCCAGCCAGGCCGGCTGGTACGCCCAGATGCCGGAGAACGGCTGGCGGGGCCAGCGCAGCGCCCTCGGGCGGGCCTACGAGGATCAGGTGGCAGGCTTCCGGGATTATCTGACGACGGCGGAGGCCGACCAGATCAAATTCGAGGAGGGCCAGGACATCTTCAGCCAGTACCTGCCCTGGGCCGTCATCTTCGGCGTGGCCGATCGCTGGACAAAAATCTGCGCCCAGCTGGTGAAGGACGGGAAGTTGCCCGCGCTCTCGCCGGTTTGGTATTCGGGTGAGCAAACGCAGTGGGATGTGGCCCGGCTGCTGGATTCCTTGACCGTGATGGAGCGCCACACCAGCGCGGCTTACGAGAGTTCGGAGTACCAGGCGCCGAGTTCGACGGGCTCGAGCGGGAGCTCCACCAGTTCCTGGCTGAACTCGTGGTCGTCCTCGGGCACCGGTTTCGGCGCGGGCTCGGCGTTCGGCGGGTTCCACTCGTCTGGCGGGTTTAGCGGTGGTGGCGGCGGTTTCAGCGGCGGTGGTGGCGGTGGTGGCGGCGCCCGAAGCTGGTGACCAACGCAAGTTGGCCCCGGCGATGACTTCGGCCGGGGCCAACTGCGTGGCGTGGCTGATGCTTACGGAACCAGGACAGCCCTACCCATGACGGTGCCGTCGTGCAGCTTGTGGTAGGCCTCGACCCCGTCCGACAGGTTGAACGTCTCGGTGTGGATGGACAGCTTGTCGGCCATGCCGACGACGTCGATCAGGTCGGCCCGCGTGCCCCAATAGGGGGATGTGACGCGGCACTCGTAAGGCGTTTGACCGAAGCCGACGGTGGCGGAGCCGCCGCCGATGCCGACGATCGTCCAGTCACCGCGCATCTTCAGCATCTGAGCGCCCAGGTCGATCGTTGGCTGCGCCCCGACAAAGTCGAAGACGACATCCGCACCTTGCCCATGGGTCAGGTCTTTGACGGCGTCGACGGCCGCCGCATTGGACTGCAGGCACACGTCGGCGCCGACTTTCGCGGCCAGCGCTAGGTGGTCGTCTGAGATGTCGACGGCGACGACGGTGGCCGGCGTCATTTGCTTGATCATCTGGATGCCGAGGTGGCCCAGGCCGCCGACGCCCATGACAACCGCCACAGAATTGGCTTCAAGCTTCGCCTTGGAGAGCTGGATGGCGTGGTAGGGCGTCAGACCGGCGTCAGTCAGGGGGACGGCGGCGACGGGGTCGAGGTCGCCCATCGGGATGCAGAAGCGCGGGTCGTCCACCAGGAAGTATTCGGCGCAGCCGCCGTCATGACCCAGCCCGGGCGGGGTGATGTTTTCGGCGGTGGCGTTTTCGCAATAGTTCTCGTAACCTTCGGCGCAGGCGCGGCAGTGCCCGCAACCCCAGGGGCCGTAGATCAGGACGTTTTCGCCGATGTTGACGCGGCTCTTGACGCCCGCGCCCGCGTCGACGATGGTGCCGGCGCACTCGTGGCCGAGCGTCATCGGCAGCTTGTAATTGAGTGCCTCGGCGTAGAAGTCCATGACGGCGATGTCCGAGTGGCAAAGGCCCGCCGCCGTCATTTTGACCAGAATCTGGCTGGGTCCGGGCGTCGGCTCGGGTATCTCGCAAAGCTCCGGGAACTTCCTCGGTTCAAGTAATCTGATGGCGCGCATGGCAACTCCTTGTCTGGTAAGCCGCCCAGTTGGCGGCACAATCCATTTTGCCAGATGGACCACCGAAATTCCCCTCCTTAGGAGGGGTACTCGGTCGCTTCGCTCTCTGTTACACCTTCGTCGCGTTCGGCATACGAGCAAGCTCGTCTGCGCTCACTGCTCCTCGGTGTGGTGGCGGAGCCGACGGGGTGGTCTTCTGAGCGTGTGCAGGAACGTGAGAAACCGCCCCATGAGCCTTCTTCAACCGCGAGCCTTACAATTGCTGTCATGGCAGAGGAATGGGGACGGAAAACAACGGCGGCGCAGATCGTTGAATGGGTGGCGTCACACGCCCCCGATCGGTTGGCGGGACGGACGGCCGTCGTCACCGGCGGGTATTCGGGCATCGGTCTGACTTGCGTCGAGGCGCTGGCTGCATCGGGCGTCCGGGTCATCGCCCCGGCCCGCGACGTGGCCCGGGCGACGAAGGCGCTGGCCGGGGTGCCGGGGGTGGTGATTCGGCCAATGGACTTGATGGACGCCACAAGCATTGACGTCTTCGTCGGATGGTTCACCAGTGCGTACGACCGGCTGGACTATCTGATCGGCTGTGCCGGCATCATGACGCCGCCGCTGCGGCGGGATTCGCGCGGCCACGAGTCCCAGTGGTCGACAAACCATCTGGGCCATTTCCAGTTGGCTGGCGGGCTGGCGGGCTCGCTGGCCGCCGCCGACGGTCATCCGCGGCTGGTGTTGGTGTCGTCACGGGCACAGCGCTACGGCGGCGTGCATTTCGACGACCCCGACTGGGTGACGACGCCCTACGACCCGATGCTGGCCTACGCGCAGTCGAAGACGGCCAACGTGCTGACGGCCGTCGAGTTCGACCGCCGCTACAAGGGCAGCGGCGTCAGGGCTTTCGCCGTGCACCCGGGCCTCATCCCGGGGACGAACTTGGGGCTCGGGCGGGTGCCTGCGCCGGTGCGGCGTCTGTTGGGGACGGGCGGCGGCCTGGCCGTGGCCGATGCTGCGCGACGGGCGGTCGGGCAGGTGCACGGGCCGGGAGACCTGCTGAAGACTCCGGCCCAGGGCGGCGGGTCGGTGCTCTGGGCGACACTGATCCCTGACCTTGACGGCCAGGGCGGCGTCTACGCCGAAGACTGCCATGTGGCACCCGTCATCGACGATCCGCGTTCGATAAGCGGGGTGATGTCGTGGGCGGTCGACCCCGAGAAGGCCAAGCGTCTTTGGGCCCTCAGTGAAAAGACAGCTCGTCCGTGAGGCCCAAAAGTTTGGTAGAATGGGACCTCACAATTACACATGGGGATGACTGGTTTCGACTTGGGACGGTAGTCCCAGGAGAAGCGGGCCGAGGATCTGGGCTTATCTCGTAAACGATGCCTGGAAACCAATAAGTGCCGATGCAAATC
>WRFI01000035.1 GCA_009778875.1 Propionibacteriaceae bacterium
CTTCTTCGTTGCCGTTGGCTGGTCGTTCTTCATCACGATCGCCTCCGTGGCGGTCATCATCTTGGTGACGTCCATGGCGGCCTGGTACATCGCCCGGGTCAAGGCCTGGTACACGGCAGTTCTTTACTATCTGTTGGTCTTCTCGATGATCGTGCCGTTCCAGATGGTCATGTTCACGATGTCGAAAGTGGCCAACATGACGCACCTTGACACTCCTTTCGGCATCATCGTGATGTATGCCGGGTTCGGCGCCGGCCTGTCGGTGTTCATCTTCACCGGCTTTGTGCGGTCAATCCCGATTGAGATCGAAGAGGCGGCCATGATTGACGGTGCGTCCCCCTGGCGGGTGTTCTTCTCCGTCATCTTCCCGATACTGCGCCCAACGGCGATCACCATCGCCGTGCTCAACGCGATGTGGATCTGGAACGACTATCTGCTTCCGACACTCGTTTTGACCACGGGCTACAAGACCATTCCGATGGCCGTCCAGCAATACATGACCGGCTCATATGGCCGCAAGGACATGGGTGGCTTCATGGCGATGCTGGTGGTGGCGATCATTCCCATCATCGTCTTTTACCTGTTTGGACAGAAGTACATAATTAAGGGAGTGGCGGCTGGAGCCGTCAAAGGCTGATATGTTCTGAACGGATGATAGGGGGCAGCCATGACCACGATTCGCGACATTGCCCGAGAGTCGGGGGTGTCGGTCAGCACGGTTTCGCGTGTGCTGGCCGGGCACCCCGACGTCAGCCCGTCCACCGCTGCGGTGGTTCATGCCGCCATCGAACGGCACCACTTTCACGTCAACCGTAACGCCAGCAACCTGAAGCGCGGCAACACCACGTCGATCCTGGTGATCGTCAAGGGCCGCTACAACATGCTGTTTGCGGCCATGATGGAGCATGTGCAGGCGGCGGTGACGGCCACCGGCCACACTGTCATCGCCCAGTACATGGACGAGGACGCCAACGAGGTGGCCGAGGCTGAACGCTGGGTGGGGGAGATCAAGCCGTGCGGCGTCATCTTCCTGGGTGCCGACGCCGGCCACATGGAACAGTCCCACCTGCTTGGCGAAAAATGCCCGGCGGTCGTGCTGACGAACTCACTCGACGCCCTGGCCCGCCCGGGTATTTCGTGCGTGACGACAAACGACCGCGCCGCGGCCGCATCCGCCATCGAGTATCTGCTCGACAGCGGTCACCGCAGAATCGGCGTCATCGGCGGTCAACCCGCGCAGTCAGCCATGTCGGCGCACCGCCAACGCGGCGTCATTGAGGCCATGACAAGTCACGGCGTGGAGTTCGACTTGGCCAAAAACTACATCGCCACCAGGTTCTCGTTGGAGTCGGGCTATCTGGCGGCGCAGCGCCTGCTCGAATCGGCACCCCATATCACAGCCGTCTACGCCATGGGCGACATCATGGCGCTGGGCGCCATCCGGGGCTTCTATGAGCGTGGCCTGAGGGTGCCGGATGACATTTCATTGATCGGGCATGACGGCATCGAGCCGGCCTCGTATGTGGTGCCCAAACTGACGACGGTGCGCCAGCCGAGAGAGGCCCTTGTCACCCGCGGGGTCGAAATCTTGATGCGCCACATCGGCGGAGATCCGACTCCGGTGGCCGAAATCATGGATGTTGAGATTGTGAGCGGCGAGTCTGTGCGTCGTCTGGCAGAATAGAGTAGCTATGACCGGCGGCCAGGTATGCCGTGGGCCGGAAGGGACTCAACATGTCAATCACGATCGAGCGCGCCGGGGACACGTCCAGCGTCGATGCCCCCACCACGGGCCTGGAATTGTTCGGCGACGAACGGGCCATAGTGGCCATGAAAGTGGACGGCGAGGCTTGCGATCTGGCCACCGAAATCGGCGACGGTGCGACCGTCGAGCCAATTTTTTCCAGTTCCCCGGAGGGGTTAACCATCATCCGGCACAGCGCCGCCCACGTCACGGCGCAGGCGCTGCAAGAGGTGTTCCCCGACGCGAAACTGGGCATCGGCCCGCCCATAACGGACGGCTTCTACTACGACTTCAATGTGCGCCCGCTGGGTCCTGATGACCTCAAGCTGATCGAAAAGGGTGTGCTGCGCATCGTCAAGGAACGCCAGCGCTTCGTCCGCCGCGTCGTCACCCCGGAACAGGCCCGTCTCGAAGAAGCGGGCGAGCCGTACAAGCTGGAGCTGATAAACGACAAGGGCCACGCCAACGCGGAGGATGAGTCGTCCGCCGAGATCGGCGGCACCGAACTGACCATCTACGACAATGTGCGCCGCGACGGCACCGTGGCCTGGAGGGACATGTGCCGGGGCCCGCATGTGCCGCACACCGGGTATATCCCGGCTGTCGCGCTGACGCGGGCGTCCGCCGCCTACTGGCGCGGTGACCAGTCGAAAGACTCGTTGCAGCGTGTCTATGGCACCGCCTGGGCATCCATGGACGACCTCAAGGCCTACCAGACGCGCCTGGAAGAGGCCGCCAGGCGGGATCACCGCAAGCTTGGCCAGGAACTCGACCTGTTCAGCTTCCCGGAGGAGTTGGGCCCCGGTCTGCCGGTCTTCCACCCGAAGGGTGGCATCATCAAGCGCGTCATGGAGGATTACGTCCGGCAGGCGCACATCGACAACGGCTTCTTGTATGTGGGCACCCCGCACATCGCCCGCGAGGGCCTGTATTACACGTCGGGGCATCTGCCGTACTACGGCGACTTCATGTTCCCGGCCCTCGACGACGATGGCGACCGCTACCGTCTCAAGGCCATGAACTGCCCGATGCACAACCTGATCTTCAAGTCCCGCAGCCGCAGCTACCGCGAGTTGCCGATGCGCCTGTTCGAGTTCGGCACCGTCTACCGCAACGAGAAGTCCGGCGTGCTGCAAGGCCTGACGCGCGTGCGAATGATCACCCAGGATGACTCCCACAGCTATGTCATGCCCGAGCAGGCGCCGGACGAGGTACGCCACCTGTTGCGTTTCGTCATCAAGCTGCTGCGCGACTTCGGCTTGAACGAGTTCTACCTCGAATTGTCGACCCGCGATGAGGACGGCAAGAAAAAGGACAAGTTCATCGGCTCGGACGAGGATTGGGCCAAGGCGACGTCAATACTCGAACAGGTGGCCAAGGAGGAGGGTCTCGAAACCGTCCTCGACCCCGGTGGGGCCGCCTACTACGGGCCGAAAATTTCCGTCCAGGCGAAGGACGCCATCGGGCGCACGTGGCAGATGTCGACCATCCAATACGACTTCAACCAGCCCGAACGTTTCCATCTCGAATACACCGCCCCAGACGGGTCGCACCAGCAGCCCGTCATGATTCATTCAGCCAAGTTCGGCTCGATTGAACGGTTCCTGGGCGTGCTGACCGAGCATTATGCCGGCGCCTTCCCGGTGTGGCTGTCGCCCGTCCAGGTGGTTGGCATTCCCGTGGCGGCCGAGTTCAACGACTATGTCGCCTCGGCGCTCGACGCGATGGCGGCCAGGGGAGTGCGCACCGAACTGGACGATTCGGACGAGCGGATGCAGAAGAAGATCCGCAACGCCACCAAACAGAAGGTGCCCTATCAGCTGATCGCGGGCGAAACCGATCGGGCGGGTAGTACCGTCAGCTTCCGCTACCGGGACGGGTCACAACGAAACGGCCTGACCCTTGACGCGGCGATCGCCGAGATAATGGAGGCGATCGATACCCGGGCGAACACCGACCCATCGGCAGGTGCCCAATGACGACCGGTGCGCCCGACACTCCACTGCGGGCCGACGGCATGCCCGCCGACCCCGAGCTCCAAGAGATTGAGGCGGCCAAGAAGCGGGGCTACGGCCTGCCGGCTGGGCTGTCGGTCGTCACGGCGTATCGCATCGCCGCGCTGATCCCCAACTGGGCCTGGCGGCCGGTGATCCGCTTCGCCGCCTGGCTGGGGCACCACAAGAACTACCGGGCCGTGCGGCAATGGCGGCTCAACGCCACCGTCATGATGGGACGGGACCCGACCGACCGCGAGGTCAAGGCAGGGGTGGCGTCATGGCTTCGCAACCTGGCCGGGTCAGTGCGTCTTGGGCGATTCAGCAAGCGTCAGATCCTGCAGCAGGTCAGTGTCGATGCCGCATCGGAGCGTCTGCTGCGCGACGCCTGGTCAACCACCGGAGCCGTTGTGGCGCTGCCACACATGGGCGACTGGGATCTGTCGGGCGCCTGGGCCTGTGCCAGCGGAATCCCCGTTTCATCGGTCGCCGAGCGACTGCCGGACGCCGAGTTCGACTACTTCATGAAGGTTCGCCGCCGCGTCGGGATGAAGATTTACTCCCATAAGGACACCGGCTCGCTGGAACTGCTGGCAGAGGACCTGAGACAAGGCCATCTGATCGCCCTGGTGGCTGACCGGGACCTTTCCCGCCATTCCATACCGGTGGTCTGGAACACCCCGTCCGGCCCCCAGAACGTCACCATGCCGCCCGGCCCGGCCATACTGGCCCGCAAGACGGGCGCCACCTTGCTGGGGGCGTGCAGCGTCTACACCAAGAAAGGTATCGCGCTGACCTTCTACGGTCCGATCGAGGTGGACATGGGGGAGAATGGGGTGGCGATCACGTGTCAGCGCATCGCCGACCTGTTCGCCAAGGTGGTGGCGGAGAAACCAACCGATTGGCATGTCATGCAACGGTTCTTCCCCGGTCTGACCGCCGAATAGACCCGCCGCCCGCATGGCGGCTGGAAGGTGAGCTCCGCATCTGATTGACTGGCATATGCAAACGTTACGAGAGGAACTAGCGATGGCCGACACGCCGACTGAGTTGTGCTACACCAAGGACCATGAATGGGTCAGCATCGTTGGCGCGATGGCGCGCGTCGGGGTGACGAGCCATGCCGCCGAACTGATCGGTGATGTGGTGTATGTCTCGCTGCCAACGGTTGGCATGGTGGTGGCGGTGGGGGATTCCTGTGCCGAACTGGAATCCACGAAATCCGTCAATGATGTCTATGCCCCGGTGGCAGGTGTGATTAAGACAGTCAACGACGCAGTAACAAACACCCCGGAAGCCATCAACGCGGACCCATACGGCGACGGCTGGCTGTTTGAGGTCGAGATGGCCGACTCTGAAAAACCCTCCGATCTGCTCGACGCGTCCGCTTACAGCGATATGCTGGCTTCAGACGGATAGAATCTTTTCTAAGCGGAAAGGAGCGGCTCATGCGGGAATGCCCAGCCTGTGGGTTCGCCAACTCGTCCGACAGCAGATTCTGCGCCCAGTGCGGCGCCCGGCTGGGTGCGCACACCGGTGATACGACGAGCCTGATTCAGGTGGTCGACGATGAACTGCTGGGGGGCGAGGTCGACTCCTACGACGCAGCCGATCAGTTGTCACCCGACGCGGCGGTGCTGATCATCACCAGGGGTTTCGATGGCGGCACAAGCTACCTACTGGACAAACCGTCAACGACGGTCGGACGATCCAGCGAACGCGACATCTTGCTGGATGACATCACAGTGTCACGGCACCACGCCACCTTCGATGTCGCTGACGGCGTGGTGACGATAACCGATCACGGCAGCCTGAATGGTACCTACGTCAATCGCGAACTGATTGAGGGTTCGCGAACGCTCAAGCGCGGTGACGAAATCCAGATCGGCAAGTTCCGCATGGTTCTGCTGGTGAACGAGCGCGGCAGTTGATGGCTACTGGCCAGTTCCGCAGCATCGGAGCAGTGCTGCCGATCCTCAAATCGGAGTTCCCTGAACTGTCGATCTCGAAAATCCGCTTTCTTGAAGACCAGGGCCTCGTCTCGCCCGAGCGCGCGCAGTCCGGCTATCGGCGTTACTCTAACGTTGACATTGAGCGTCTGAGGTACATCCTTCGTCTTCAGCGGGACTACTTCATGCCGCTGAAGAAGATCAAGGAACGTCTGGCGCTTGTTGACAGCGGTGCGGAGCCAATGGGCACCACACCGGAGCTGCCATCGCTGAGCACACCGCCGGCGAAAGCGCAGTCCAAGGCCAAGCAGTCAGTCGTCGAAGAACCCGCCGGGCGGGACGCGTCCAAGCCAATCAAGCTCACGCGACGTCAACTCATCCAAGTCAGCGGCCTGTCAGAGGCAACCCTCGTCGATCTGGAGCGCCAACAATTGGTGATGCCGCGACGCGGCAGCCTGATTTACGGGCGCGAGGCGCTGATGATTTGTGTTGTCACACGCAAGATGCAGGCCTACGGAATGGACACCCGTCACCTGCGGGCCATCAAGCAATCGGCCGAACGGGAAGCCGGCATGATCGAGCAAGCCATCATGCCATTGCGCCGTCACCCGCAGGCCGCCGAGAGCCTGCACGACGCCACCCAGCTTGTCATGCAAGCCCATGCCGCGTTGATGTACGTGGTGCTGCATCACTAAGAGGCCACTGAAGTATTGCTGTGCCGAGCGAGGACGTGCTGGGCGGGATGAGCCGCAACACCGCATCTTGTACGTGTACTGGTAGTACATTTACAAGATGTGGGGGAAGCGGATCGCCCGATCCAGTGCGCCGCAGCCGGTGCATGAAACTTCAGCGGTCTCCTTACCTGAATCAGTTGTTGAGACTCGCTTGTGCTGACGACACGCCAGGCCAGCCGGTTGGTTGCATCGCGATGGCTTCGGCTCTAGCCTGATGGTGAGGTTTCGGTGTATGAGACCGGATTCTAGAATCGGAGCATGGACGTGGACACAGTTTCCCCAATCCAAGATGCCTTGTTTGAGGCCCGACCTGTCATACCCGATGACATCGGATTTCGTGGCCCAATCGCATCGCGAGCGGCCGGCATCACGTACCGCCAGCTCGACTATTGGGCACGCACTGGGCTGGTCGTCCCCGAAATCCGTCCGGCAGAGGGCTCGGGCACGCAACGTCTTTACTCGTTCCGCGACATTTTGATGTTGAAGGTCGTCAAGAAGCTGCTGGATGCGGGCATCACGCTGCAGCAGATCCGGGTCGCCATAACGCATCTGCGGCGCCGCGGCGTGGAGGACCTGACGTCCGTCACGCTGATGAGCGATGGCGTGTCGGTCTATGAGTGCACGTCGGACAACGAGGTGATTGACCTTCTGCGCGGCGGCCAGGGCATGTTCGCGATCGCGCTGGGTGGTGTCTGGAAAGACATCGAGGGCACCTTGGCGTCCCTGCCGACCCAGCAGGCAGAACAGCAAATGGACGAATTGGCGCCGCGGCGCCTAGCGAAGATCGCGGTCTGACGCGGGGTAAACTCCAAGGCGTGCAACTTTCGCCTTTTTCCTCCCGCCAGATAGGTCCCAACCAGGACGAACAAGCTGCCATGTTGGCGGCGCTCGGCTTCGGTTCATTGGATGAATTGACGTCGGCCGCCATTCCGGGCGACCTTCTCGACGATTCACCCCTCGACTTGCCAGAAGCGGTTGATGAAGCCGAGGCACTGGCTCGTCTTCAGGAGTTGGCCGCGATGAACAACCCTGGCCGGGCGATGATCGGCCTCGGCTATTACGGAACGGTCACCCCCGCCATCATCCGGCGCGACGTGTTGACAAATCCGTCCTGGTACACCGCCTACACCCCCTACCAGCCCGAGATCAGCCAGGGCCGTCTGGAAGCGCTGCTCGTCTTCCAGACAATGATCGCCGACCTGACGGGGTTGCCCTGCGCGGGCGCCAGCCTGCTTGACGAAGCCAGCGCGGTGGCCGAGGCCGTCGCCATGGCGTTGCGGGCGCAGCGCGGCAAGAGGACGAGGGTGCTGGTGGCGGACGACCTTTTCACGGCGTCCTGGGCGGTGCTGAAAACGCGTGTGCCGAGAATCGGCGGCGAATTGGTGGCGGTCGACATGTCGCAGGTGGCAGATGACGACATGGCAGGTGCGGCGGCCATCGTCATCCAAACCCCCAACCGGGACGGACGGACCCAACCAACGGATGAGCTTTGCGGACTGGCCCGACGCGCCCACGAGGCCGGGGTGTTGGTCATTGCGGCAGCCGACCTGCTGGCGTTGACGCTGGTGACGCCGCCGGGACAGTGGGGGGCCGACATCGCCGTGGGCACGACCCAGCGCTTCGGCGTGCCGCTGTTCTTCGGCGGGCCTCACGCGGCCTACCTTTCCTGCACTGAAGCCCTCGTGCGCCAGATGCCTGGGCGGCTGGTAGGCGTCTCCGTCGACGCCGACGGCAAACCGGCCCTGCGGCTGGCCCTGCAGACCCGCGAGCAGCACATCAGACGCGAAAAGGCGACATCGAACATCTGCACGGCCCAAGTGTTGGTGGCCATCGTCGCAGCGTTCTACGCCGTCTACCATGGCCCAGATGGACTGTCAGCCATCGCCCGTAACCTGCACGAGCAGACCCGGGCCCTGGCGGGCGACCTGGTGGCCGGCGGCTTCAAATTGGCGCACGACACGTTCTTCGACACGCTCTGGGTGGAGGCGGGTGACCGGGCCGACCACATCTGGCGGCAAGCGCACGAATCGGGCGTGCAGTTGCGCCGAGGCGACGGGTTCGTCGGCATTTCCATCGGGGAAGACGCCACCCCAGACGATCTGGCGGCGGTCCGGGCCGCGTTCGGCGTTGGCAGCGGCGCCGCGCCCTGCGGGTCGCTGGGCGGTGAAATGCGCACCGACGAGTACCTGACACATGCCGTGTTCCATGCGCACCACTCCGACACGCAGATGATGCGCTACATCAAGTCGCTGGCAGACAAGGACTATGCGCTCGACCGGGGCATGATCCCGCTCGGGTCGTGCACCATGAAGCTGACGCCGGCGGTCGCGGCCGAGGCGCTGCTGCTGCCCGGTTTCGCCAACCTGCACCCGCTGGTGCCGTCCCAGGACTGGAGCGGGTACAAAGCACTGATGGACGAGTTGGGCGGCTGGCTTGATGCGATCACGGGTTATGACGGCATCAGCTTCCAACCAAATGCCGGCAGCCAGGGCGAACTGGCGGGCCTGCTGGCCATCCGCGCGTATCAAGAAGCCGGCGGTCAGTCCGGCCGCGACATCTGCCTGATTCCCGCGTCCGCCCACGGCACGAACGCCGCATCGGCCGCCCTGGCCGGTCTCAAGGTCGTCGAGGTGGCCGTCGCGGCGGACGGGTCGATCGACACGGATGATCTTTCCGCCAAGCTGGCGCAGTCCGGCACGCAGGTGTCGGTCGTCATGGTGACCTATCCGTCGACGCACGGGGTTTTCGAGCACACCATGAGGACGGTCGCGCAGATGGCTCACGATGCCGGGGCGCAGGTCTACGTGGACGGAGCCAACCTCAACGCGTTGGCCGGACTCGCGAAACCCGGGCGGTTCGGGGCCGACATCGGGCATCTCAACCTTCACAAGACGTTCGCGATGCCTCACGGCGGCGGGGGACCGGGGGTTGGGCCGGTGGCGGCACGGGCGCATCTGGCGCCATATCTGCCGTCCGGCGAGCAAAACCAGGTGGCGGCCGCCGCGTTCGGTTCGGCCGGTCTGCTGCCGATCAGTCATGCCTACATCGCGTTGATGGGTGGGGACGGTCTGCGGAAGGCCAGCCAGGTGGCCATCCTCAACGCCAACTACCTGGCTCACCGACTGGCCGGCGCCTTCCCCGTGTTGTACGCCGGCAAAGGCGGTCTGGTGGCCCACGAGTGCCTGCTCGACCTGCGCGAAATCGCTGCCACCACCCACGTCAGCGTGGATGATGTGGCCAAGCGCCTCATCGACTACGGGTTCCATGCGCCCACCATGAGCTTCCCGGTGCCGGGCACGCTGATGGTCGAGCCGACCGAAAGTGAAGACAAGGCCGAGCTCGACCGTTTCGCTGATGCCATGCTGGCCATCAAAGCGGAGATCGATGCTGCCTCCGGGCCTGACACCCCGCTGGCGAATGCGCCGCACCCGCTGTCGCGGGTCACCGCCGACGAGTGGACGCACCCCTACTCGCGAAAGCTTGCGGCCTATCCGCAGTCAGACCCGTCCGCTGGCAAGTACTGGTCGCCAGTGGCCCGCGTTGACAATGCCTACGGCGACCGGAACCTGGTGCTGCGCCTGACTTAGCCCTGGCCGATCTCGGCCAGCATCTGCTGGTACCAGGGCTGGGCGACGTCAAAGGGCTTGTGTCCGGCGATGCGCGGAAACTCGATGACGCTCAGCACGTCGCCGTTTTGTTCATCCATCCCGACCACACCCGACTGGCCAGCCAGGGCCGCGTCCACCGCCATTTGGCAGGTGCGCCTGATCAGGTCGAGATCCTGGCCGTTGGACGGCGCAGAACGCGCGAAGTAGCCCGATTTCTGCACCATCACCTTGTCTGCCCCGATCCGGTCGGCGAACTGAGCGGCGAACCACTGGCCGGGGTTCACCTTGTCGAGTTCCAAGTGGCCGAAGGCGTCGCGGGGCACCGTCTCGCCGGCCTTCTCCATCTCGGCGACTATGTCGTCAACACCGGCACCCTCGGAGAGGAAGATGTTGACGTTGCCGGTCGTGTCCATGATGGCCTTCAGGCGGACGGCCTCGGACGGTATGTCGATATGGGCTTCCGGCACATAGCAGGCGTGGACCTCCCAGGCCTCGCGGCTCAGCCCGATCTCGGGCAGCCACTGCTGCTCGTCCAGCCATTCCCGGTAGCGACGGGTTGTCTCCGCGGTGAGATAGCCGCAGTTGCGTCCCATGATCTCGTGGACGATCAACTCGCGCGGCGCCGAGTTGTGCTCGGCGATGATATTGGCGGCGAAACGGGCGCCCTGGTCGGCGGCCGTCCAAGCGCCCAACGACTGACGGATCGGCACAATGTCGTTGTCGACGGTCTTGGGGACGCCGACGACCGTCAGCCCATAGTTGTGCTTGGCCAGGTAAGCGGCCAAATCGGCGGCGGTGGTGTTGGTGTCGTCTCCACCAATGGTGTGCAAAATGTCAACCTTGTCGGTTACCAGTTGGTCGGCCGCGATTTGCAGCGGATCCGACCCTTCCGCCACCAGATGGCGGCTGACGAGGTCCTTGACGTTGGTCAGTTTGACCCTTGAGTTGCCGATCGGCGAGCCGCCGAAAGCGTAAAGACAGGCGATGTTGGCGCGCACGTCAGCGCCCAACTCGATCGAGTCGCCCTTCAGCAGGCCCTCATAGCCGTAGCGGTAGGCGATCAAGCGGGCGTTCGGCGCGAGCACCGAATAGCGCTCGACCAGCGCGGCGAGAGCGGACGAAAGGCACGGCGCGAAGCCGCCGGCCGTCAAGAAGGCGATGGTTTTTGTCATGGTGGTTAGCCTAGCGCAAGCACTTGCCTGGGGATAACCCCGTTTTTGGGCCTGCGCCACATGCCAGACTTGATTCATGAGATCTGATGAACGCGGCGTGTCGATGTCCGTCTTCGCCTGCGGCGCAATCATGGCGCTGCTGATTCTGGCCGGGTTGGTCGTTGACGGGACGGCGCAACTGATGGCCCGGGAACGCGCCCAGGGTGCGGCCGCGCAGATAGCCCGCTGGGCCACTGACGCGAGCGTGCCCTATCAGGTGGACGGTTCCGACGGACGAAATGTTGCCCTGACGGCAGCCCGAACCGCCGCCGCCAACTATCCGGATCTGAACTTTGACATCACCATGGACCAGGCCGGCGTGTTGCACATCACCGGCACCAAACAGGTGAACACCGTGTTTTTGCAGCTGATTGGCGTGTCGTCATTGCCCGCCACGGGCATGGCTTCCGCCGTGGTCATCCGACCGTAAAAAAAGGTTTTTGCCGCTGTTGGCAAGCCGACACGCCGATATTTGTCCAAATAGTGAGATTTTGTGATTTTGGCTTGACAGCCGTTTCCAAGTGGAGTTTGATGGTGTGTAAGCCAAGCCGCAAGGCGAGGCGCAAGGCTCAGAGATCGAGATCATACCTCCGCTGGCCAGCGCGAAAGCGCTCGCCGTAAGGGGGGCCGCCCGACAAGCGGGGCAGGGGATCGGCGGACTGAGACTTGGTTGGCGGATCGCTTGTCCGACAACATTTGAGGCCCGAACCAACTCATACTTGGTTCGGGCCTCATTCTCATTTTCTCCACTCGATTTTCCCGCATGATCAGACTGTGGAGCGAGCAACACGCCGATTGACGCGATTTCCGGTAAATTGTAGCCTGCAACTCAAAATGAAACGGAGGGCCCGAATGGCCGACAAATCATCGAAGCGAGCCACGTTCCGCATCATTGCGATAGCCGGCGTGGTAGTTCTGCTGGCCGGCGCGGTGATGTTCTTGCTGGCGTCTCGCCAGATGGCAAATACGGGCGACGGGTCGGGATCGCCGCTGTCGCTCGGCCTGGGTGTCGCTGGTCTGGTCGTCGTGGTCGTCGGCGCTGTCATAGCGATTGTCGGCGGGCTGGGCATGGTGGTGGCCGGCGGGCAGCCAATCGGCCTGCTCTCGCTGTTGCTGATACCGGTGGGCGTGGCGCTTGACTTCGCCTTGGCGTGGCTGAACACGACCCTGAAGCTGCCGCTGTTCCTCGACTCTGTCGGTCACATCCTGGCCGGCATGTTGGGTGGCCCCGTCATCGGTGGCGTCACCGGCTTCCTCGGCGTGTTGACCAACTCGGCGTTCCAGCCGTCCGCCATCGTCTGGTGCTTCCAGGGAGCAACGATTGGCGTGGTGGTTGGCCTGCTGTCCCAGGGTGGCATGTTCAAGAACTGGCGCCGGGCCATCATCTCGGCGCTGATCGTCATTGTGGTGTCCATCACCATGTCGAGCATCATTTCGATCATCGTCTACGGTGGCATCGACACCTACACCAGCTCCGTGCTGGTGGTGTTCTTCCAGAAGATCGGCTTGTCGCTGGTGCCGGCCGTCGTCCTGAAATCGACGATCATCGAGCTGGTCGACAAGGCGATATCCGTCGGCCTGCCGTTCCTGGTGATCCAGGGAATGAGCAGCCGGCTGCTGAACCAGTTCGTCACCGGGCCGAAGCTACGCGAGTTCAAGACTGAGACGGTCGCCCAGGCTGAGGCCGACGACAACGTCACACCGGCGGATCTTGAAGGCGGCGGGTACGGCTCTTATGCCGAAAAGTAGCGACACCACCGTCATCGGGGCAATCAACCCGTTTACCAAGGTGGTGGTCGCAGTCTGCCTGATTATCGCCGGGCTGGTGTCACCGCCCTGGTTCGCACTCGTCGTGGTGCTGGTCGGGGTGGTGACGGCGGCACTGAACCGCAAGCTGAAGGGGTTCCTAAAGCTGTTTGCAGTCGCCATGGTGACAATGGGGCTGTTCATTTTTGTTCTCAACCTGATCGCCCGGGCGGGTGAGCCGGTGCTCTGGCGCTGGCACATACTCGCCATCACGCAGCCGGGTTTGGACGCGGCGATCGGCTACACGGCCCGGTTCCTGGTGATCGGCGTCGGCGTCATGATCATCATGCACACCACCGATCTGCACCGGTTTTCCCGGTATCTGGAGCAACGCGGCGTCTCGTCCAAGGCGACCTACGTCGTCCAGTCGACGGCCTTGATACTGCCTCAGTTGGTGGCGCGGGGAGCCGTCATCATGGACGCGCAGCGAGCCCGCGGCATTGAGACGGACGCCAACCTGGGCGTCCGTCTGAAGGCGCTACTGCCGACGGCGGCACCGCTCATCTTGTCGACGCTGTCCGGAATGGCGGAGCGGGCCGTCTCGCTGGAAGCCAGGGGCATGACGCTGACGGGGCCACGAACCTCGCTGCTGAGCGTGCGCGACACCTGGGGTGACAAGGTGGCCCGTTGGCTGGCCATCGCCGCTCTGGTGGCCTACCTGGCCTGGAAGGTGTGGCAATGGGCACGGTAGAAACCGCCCTCGCCGTGGAATTCAAGCGCGTCAACTTCACTTATCCGCTGTCCCCGGTGCCAGCATTGCGAGATATCGACTTGAGGGTTGAACCGGGGCAGTTCGTCAGCATTGTGGGGGCGAACGGGGCTGGCAAGTCCACACTTTGCCAAGCCATCCGCGGCCTGGCGCCGCACTTCACCAAGGGTGAGCTGACCGGGGAAGTGACAGTCGACGGACGGGATGTGGCCACCAACACCATCGGCGAGCTGACCCGCGATGTGGGCTATGTGTTCCAGAACCCTTTCACCCAGATGAGCGGGGTCTCGTCAACCGTCTTCGACGAATTGGCCTACGGGTTGGGCAACTTGGGCGTTCCGCCGGACGATATGCGTCAACGCGTCGAGAACATGCTGGAGGCCACCAAGCTCGGCGATTTGCGCGAC
>WRFI01000036.1 GCA_009778875.1 Propionibacteriaceae bacterium
CACACCAGGGTCGATCCACGAGGGCGGCGAGTTGGGCTATGCCTTGAGCCACGCGTTCGGGGCGGCCTTCGACAACCCCGATCTGCTGGTGGTGGCGGTTGTCGGCGACGGCGAGGCCGAGACGGGCCCGCTGGAGGGCGCCTGGAAGGGCATATCGTTCTTGAACCCGCGCCACGACGGGGCGGTTCTGCCCATTCTTCACCTCAACGGCGCCAAGATTTCGGGCCCGACAGTGCTGGCCCGCAAGGATCCGGCGCTGCTGCAGGAGATGCTGGAAGGCCACGGATACGAGGTGCTGTGGGTCGAGGGCGACGATCTGCCCTGGATGCATGAGCGCTTCGCCAACACGTTGGCCTATGCCTGGGAACGCATCCGCGGCATTCAAGACGCCGCTCGGCAGGGCGCCGATTGGGACGGCGAGATGCCCGCCTGGCCCATGATCATCCTGCGCAGCCCGAAGGGCTGGACCGGCCCCAAGCTGGTCGACGGCGAAGTCGTCGAGGGCACCTGGAGGGCCCATCAGGTGCCGCTGTCAGGCGTCAAGGAGAACCCGGCCCACCTGGAGTTGCTGGAGCAGTGGATGCGCAGCTACCGCATCGACGAGTTGTTCAAATCGGACGGTTCGCCCAGCGACCTGGTGCGATCCAACAACCCCACAGGCGAGAAGCGCATGAGCGCCAGCCCGCACGCCAACGGCGGCCTCCTGACCCAAGATCTCAACCTGCCCGACTACCGCGACTACGGTGTGGAGGTGACGGCCGCGACGCGGGGCACCATTCGGCTCGAGTCGACTCGTCAGTTGGGCGAGTACATGCGCGACATCTACACGGCCAATCCGGGAATTTTCCGGCTGTTCTGCCCGGACGAAACCAACTCCAACCGGCTTGGTGCCGTCTTCGAGGTGTCTGATCGCGCGTTCATGGAGTCGACGAACGCCATCGACGTCCAAATCGGCCAGCAGGGACGGGTCATGGAGGTGCTGAGCGAGCACAACTGCCACGGGTGGCTGGACGGTTACACCCTGACCGGACGCCACGGCATGTTCGCCACCTACGAGGCGTTTGCCATGGTCAGCGCGTCCATGACGATGCAGCAGGCCAAGTGGCTGGAGGAAGCCGACCATCTGGAGTGGCGGGCCAAGGTTCCGTCAACCAACATCCTGCTGTCCAGCACCTGCTGGCGCAACGACCACAACGGGTTCTCCCACCAGACGCCCATGCTGTTGCAGGTGGTGTTGAACATGCGCGGCGCCGTCAGCCGCATCTACCTGCCGCCGGACGCCAACTGCCTGGTCGAGGTGGCCGATCACTGCTTCAAGTCGCGCAACTACATCAACCTGATCGTCCAGGACAAGCAGCCGCAGCCGCAATGGCTGACGATGGACGAGGCGATCGAGCACTGCACCCGCGGCTATGGTATCTGGGAATGGGCCGGCACCGACGGGCTGGGCACCGCCAAACCAGACATCGTGCTGGCCTGTGCGGGCGACGTCGTGACCATGGAGGCGGTGGCCGCGGCGGAGTTGTTGAAGCACTACCTGCCGCAACTCAAGGTGCGCGTTGTCAACGTCGTCGACTTGATGACGCTCTACCGTCCCAAGGACCACCCGCACGGCATGAGCGCCAAGGCCTTTTCGGACACCTTCACCGACGATGTTGACGTGGTCTTCGCCTTCCACGGGTACCCGGGGGCGATTCATCAACTGGTACATGGGCGCCCCGACGCCGACCGCTTCCGCGCCCGTGGCTTCGTCGAGCAGGGCACGACCACGACGCCGTTCGACATGGTCGTACGCAACCGGGTCGATCGTTACCATCTGGTCATGGACGCCATCAACAACGCCCACTCCAAGCCGGCCGGCAGCCACGAGCTGTACCAGTATTGCGAGCGCATGCTGGCGCGCCACGCTGAGTACATCGTCGAATACCTGGAAGACATGCCGCAGGTGGCTGATTGGCAACTGGGCGGGGAACTGCCGCCGCTTGTCGAGCCAAAACCAACCGCCAAACGTCGGTGACGTTTGTGGCTTTTGCACATGCAACGGCGCCAGATTTGCGTGGTTCCGTGGCAGCGAAGCGCCCGCTGCCACCGGTAGTATGTGATCTGTTTTGACGCTGAGGAGGACCCTGATGACTGCAGCGACGGCAGACCGTCCCTGGTTGAAGTTCTACGGCGACACGCCGGCAGACATTGTTGTGCCAGATATGACGATGTACGAATGGTTTGCCGACACCGCCAGGCGGGAGACAGAGCGCCCGGCTGTCAAGTTCTTGGGCACCAGCTTCACCTTCACGCAACTGCTCGCCGCCGTCAACCGCTGCGCCGCCTCTCTTGAGGCTTTGGGCATCAAGGCTGGTGACTCTGTGCTCGTATCGTTGCCGAACATCCCGAACGTCGTGATCGCCTTCCTGGCGCTGAACCGAGTCGGTGCCCGGGCCGTCATGACGCACCCCCTGTCGTCGGGGGACGAGCTGCGCACCTTCGCCACCGAGACGAACGCCCGGATGGCCATCGGTGTTGACATGTTTTACGACACGCTCCGTCCGGTCGTCGACGACACCGGCATAGAGAAGCTGATCGTCTGCCACATACCCGACTATTTGAGCCCGATCATGAAGGTTGGCTTCAAGGTGACAAAGGGGCGGGCAATCAAGGCCGTCCCGAGCGATGGCACGGCGATACCGTGGGCCGATTTCATGAAGTCCGCCCACGTGCCAACGGCCTATGAGCGCCGCATCGAGCCGAAAGATGGCGCGGTCGTGCTGTTCTCCGGCGGGACGACCTCCATGCCCAAAGGCATCGAGTTGTCGTCTTGGGCGTTCAACGCACTAGCCAAGTCGATGATCACGCTGAAAAACCTGACCAATGACGATTCTGTGCTGGCAATCATGCCGGCCTTCCACGGCTTCGGCTTGGGCTTGTGCATCTACACCTGCATAGTGGGCGGCGCAGCGTCCGTCTTGGTGCCAGAAGTCGGCACCAAGAGCTACATCGATGCCTTGGTCAAGTACAAGCCCACCTACATTGCGGGTGTGCCAACCCTGTTCCGCTCGCTGATGAACACCCCGGAGTTCAAGCGCGTCGACTTCTCGGGTCTGCGCGGCGCCTTCTCGGGCGGCGACTCTTTGGTGCCAGAGCTGAAGCGCCAGTTCGATGACGTGCTGGCCGCCCAGGGCGGCAAGGTTGAAGTCGAGGAAGGCTACGGCTTGACCGAGTGCGTGACGGGCTGCGCGCTGTCACCCCCCGGGTTTTACCGCACCGGTTCGATCGGCATTCCGATACCGAGTGTGCGAATCTGTGTCGTCAAACCAGACACCATCGAAGAGTTGCCGCCGGGCAGCGAAGGGGAGTTCGCCGTCTTGTCCGAGCAGACCATGAACGGCTACGTTGACGATCCGGAAGCCACGGCAAACACTCTGCGCACCCATGCCGACGGTCAGGTCTGGTTGCACACCGGCGATCTTGGCACCATGGATGAGGACGGCTACCTGTACTTCCTGGGACGGATCAAGCGCATCATCAAAGTGTCCGGCATCTCGGTGTACCCGGCGCAGGTCGAGCAGATTCTGGAGACCCACCCCAAGGTGAAGACGGCGTGCGTCATCGGCATCCCGGACGACTACCAGGTCAGCAGCGTCAAGGCGTTCATCATTCCGGCTGACGGGGTGGTGGCCGACGACGCGCTGGCGGCCGAGTTGAGGGCTTTCGCCAAACAGCACCTGCTGAAGTGGGCGGTGCCGCGCCACATCGAGTTCCGCAGCCAGTTGCCGACCACGAAGGTGGGTAAGGTGGCGTACACAGAATTGGAGAAGGAAGAGGCCGCCAAAGCGGCTGCCACAAATGCCCAACCTGACAGTTGACCCGTCACTGCCGATTGCGGCCCATCAGGCCGAGATCGCTGCCCTGATACTGGGCTATCCGGTGGTGATCGTGGCCGGGGAGACCGGTTCCGGCAAGACGACGCAACTGCCGAAGATCGCTCTCGCCTTGGGGCGTCGCCACATCGGGCACACCCAGCCGCGTCGTATCGCGGCCCGCAGCGTCGCCGCCCGCATCGCGGAAGAGACGGGCACGGCACTGGGTGATCTTGTCGGCTACCAGGTTCGCTTCATCGCCCAGACCGGACGGTCCACCCAGCTGAAGGTCATGACGGACGGGATCTTGCTGGCCGAAATCGCCCATGACCCCCTGTTGCGCCACTATGACACGATCATCGTGGACGAGGCGCACGAGCGCTCGCTCAACATAGATTTTCTGCTCGGCTACCTGAAACAGTTGCTGGAGCGCCGTGACGACCTCAAAGTGGTCATCACGTCGGCAACAATCGACACCCAGCGCTTTTCGAGCCACTTCGGTAACGCCCCCATCGTCGAGGTTTCGGGGCGCGGCTACCCGATCGAGGTGCGCTACGCCCCGGTCGGAGATGTGGATCAGCCGGACGCCATCGTCAAGGCTCTGCGCACCCTGCCGCCCGACGACGACACCTTGGTGTTCCTGGCGGGGGAGCGAGAGATCCGCGACGCGGCCGCCACCATCGAGGGTGCCCGGTTTCGAAACACTCATGTCTTGCCGCTCTACGCCCGGCTGACGATGGACGAGCAGGCCCGCATTTTCGCCCCGCACGAGGGACGCCGCGTTGTGCTGGCCACCAACGTGGCCGAGACGTCGTTGACGGTGCCGGGCATCAAGGCCGTCATCGACCCCGGGTTTGCGCGCATCGCCCGCTACTCGGCGCGCGCCAAGGTGCAGCGCCTGCCGATTGAGCCGATCAGCCGGGCCAGCGCCGACCAAAGGGCCGGACGCTGCGGCCGTGTGGCACCGGGCATCTGCGTGCGCCTGTACGCCCAGGAAGACTACGACTCCCGTCCCATGTTCACCGAACCCGAGATCATGCGCACGAACCTGGCGTCGGTGATCTTGGCGATGACGCAGGCCCGCCTTGGCGATATCGCCGATTTCCCATTCGTTGACGCCCCTGACCGCCGTCACGTGGACGAAGGGGTGCGGCTGCTGACGGAATTGGGGGCCATCACGGGTGGGCCGGGCGACCTGCGGCTGACACGCATCGGGGCGCGTTTGGCCGAGTTGCCGATCGATCCGGCGCTGGCCCGCATCGTGCTTGAAGGTGACGCCCGGGGCTGCCTGCGCGAAGCCATCGTCATCGCCGCCGGGCTCAGCGTGCCGGACGTGCGCGAGCGTCCCTTCGAGAAGCGGGACGCCGCCGATGCGAGCCATGCCCGGTTTGCCTCGGACGAGGCTCTGTCGGCCAGCCTGAACGCGGATCCAGTCAGCGACGCGGAGGCGACGCCGGCCCGGATCACCGTCCACACGGGCTGGGGCGCCTACCGACGCAAAGGCGCCCTGGCAAAGGCCGCCCCGTTGGTCGACCCCGGCGGCGACATCGGCGCAATGCTGCGCCTGTGGGCCTACCTGGGCGACGCCCAGCGCGACCTCAACGGGTCGCAGTTCCGCAGGCTGTGCCAGCGCGAGTTTCTGAGCTACCTGAGGGTTCGGGAGTGGCAAGACCTGGTCAGCCAGTTGCGCAACCTGGCCCGCCGCATGAAGATGCACGCCCACGCCGAACCGGCGCCGATGGACGACGTGCTGAAGGCCTGTCTGGCCGGGTTGCTGTCCCATATCGGGGCGCTGCAACCACCGCCGCCGTCCAGCCAGAAGCGGCGCGGCCCGCGCGAATACCTGGGCGCCCGCGGCGCCCGCTTCGCCATCGGGCCGGATTCGTTGCTCGCCCGCGCGACGCCCGATTTCGTCGTCGCCGTCGAACTGGTCGAAACCAGTCGGCTGTGGGCCCACACGGTGTCGGCCATTGAACCGGCCTGGGCGGAGGAACTGGGCGCCGGACTGGTCCGTCACACATTTTCCGAGCCCTTCTATTCGGCCAAGGCCCGGGCCGTCCGGTGCGAGCGTCACACGACACTGTTCGGCGTGCCGCTGACAACCAGGCGCGTCGACTTTGAGCCCATCAATCCGGACATCGCGCGGGCCATTTTCATCCGGTCGGCACTGGTGGAAGGCCAGTTGACGGCCCACGATGGCAGCCGGACGGCCGCCGTGATCGAATACAACGCCGCCGCCCTGGCGGAGATCGAACACCTGGAAGCGAAGCTTCGCCGGCGCGGGTTGGCCACGACCGACGACGCGTTGGCCGACTGGTTCGGCGCCCGCCTGCCTGCCGGTGTGGCCTCGGGCGCCGGGCTGGAACGGTGGCTGCGCAGTGGCCCTGATGCAGTCAAGTCATTGCAGTTGAGTATCGATGACCTGCTCGCCAGCGCGGCACCGGCGGAGGAAGACTTCCCCGATACCTGGGTGGTTGGTCCGAGGGTTCTGGGCCTGGACTATCGCTTTGCGCCCGGTGAGTCGCTGGACGGGGTGACCGTCAACGTCGCGCTGACGGAGCTCGCCGACCTGCCCACGGCGCCATTCACCTGGGGCGTGCCAGGCCTTCGTCTCGAATTGGCCACCGCCTTGATCCGCGGCTTGCCGAAGGCCACGCGCCAGCATGTTGTCCCGGCGCCGGACTTTGCCGTCAAAGCGCTCGACTGGCTGAGTGAGCACGCGGACTACACCCGTCCCTTTCCGGACGAGCTGGGCCGGGCGTTGACCGCCTTGACGGGTTTCGTCATCGGCGGGTTCGACATTTCGACGCTCCCGCCGCACCTGCGCTTCACCTTCCGTGTCGATGACGGCCAGCAGACACACGTCAGCCAGGACTTGCCTGTGCTACAGGGCGAGCTGATCGAAAAGGTGCATCGCCGGCTGGCCAAGAGTGCCGCGACGCAGGGCCGCAGCGGTGCCACCTGGGTGTTCGGGACGCTGCCGGAGACGGTCCGCCTGAGGCGGGACGGGCTGGAGGTTGCCGCCTTCCCCGCGCTGCAGGACGGTGTGACGGCCGTCCGCGTCACGTATGCCGCCAACCTGGCGCAGGCTGAGCACACGCACCGTGGCGGAGTCGCTCGCCTGGTGGCACTGAACCTGCCAGATCCGAGCAGGGGAGTCTTCGCCAATCTGGGTTCGGCTAGTCTTGCCACGCTGGCGGCCGGGCCGTACCAGTGCGTGGCCGACTTGCTGGCGGACGCCAGGCTCGGCGCCATCGGTTGGCTGCTCGACGATCGCGGCTCGGCTTGGGTCATCCGGGACGAGGCGGCATTTGAGAGCGCGCTGCTTGTCGGGTCACGCCAGGCGGGCGCTATCAATCACTACGTCGGGTTGGCCGCGGCGGCCCTAAAAAACCTGGGCAAAGTGGAAGCCGCGCTGGACGGATTCGACCCGGCGGGCGAACTGGCGCAAGACGTCAACGGCCAGATCGGTGATCTGGTTTTCGACGGGTTCCTTCGAACGATCCCGGAACCTTGGCTGCGGCGCCTGCCCGTCTGGTTGGACGGGGTGACTCGCCGGGCGCAAACGGCGCTCAACTCGCCGTCCCGCGACGAAGCCGGTATGGCCCAGCTGGCACCGGTCCAAACGGCCTACGACCAGGCGCCGCGCGAACCATCGGGCGAACTGGACGAAATCGGCTACCTGATAGAGGAACTGCGCTTGCAGATTTTTGCCCAGCCCGTGAAGACGATTCGGACAGTTTCGGTCAAGCGGCTGATGGCTCGACTGGAAGCGCTGACGAAAGCAAAGGCGTAGCATAGCTAAAGCAAATGCCCACAGGAGTGGGGGAGAGAAGGAATTTCAAATGAGCACAGACGCAACCGAGGGAGGCAATTTCCTGTCGCAGGTGGCGGGCAAGCTTGGCGAACTGAAAGATGAGGCTGTCGAGGTCGTCAAGCGCGAGTCCGCCGAGGGCGGCAAGATTGACGTCGCGATGGGCAAGCTTGGTGAGTTCAAGGATCAGGCCGCCGGGAAGCTGGGCGAGGCTGTCGAGGTCGTCAAGCGCGAGTCCGCCGAGGGCGGCAAGATTGACGTCGCGATGGGCAAGCTTGGTGAGTTCAAGGATCAGGCCGCCGGAAAACTGGGGGAGGCTGTCGATGCCGTCAAGAAGGAAGCCGCCGAGGGTGGCAAGATCGACGCCGTCAAGGACAAGGTCACGGGCGCCTTTGAGGGCGTGAAGGACAAGCTTGACGGCAGCCAGGGCGGCACCCAGAGTCAACCCGAGTAACCAACCCCCAAATCAGTTCGGCCCCGTCCAAACGCTTTTGTGCGCGGGCGGGGCCGATTTATGACAGAAAGGCGACGATGCCGAAGAACCTGGCAGAACTGGTCGACATCTTGAAGCTCACCCGGCGGGAGGGCTTCTTCGTCGGTGCCCCCGGCAACACCTATTTCCAGCGCACCTACGGCGGCCAAGTATTGGCGCAGGCCCTGATGGCGGCGTACGCCACCGTGGGCGACGATCGCACCGCCCACTCGCTGCATGCCTACTTTCTGCGTGCCGCGAAGACGTCCGACAGCATCGACTACGCCGTGGACG
Source organism: Propionibacteriaceae bacterium (assembly GCA_009778875.1). Taxonomy (GTDB): domain Bacteria; phylum Actinomycetota; class Actinomycetes; order Propionibacteriales; family Propionibacteriaceae; genus WRGV01. The sequence continues at coordinate 8,435 of WRFI01000036.1, forward strand.
AGACCCGCGACGGCGGGTCCTTTTCGGTGCGCCGTGTTTTGGCACAGCAGGGCGAAGGCACCAGTTTCATCATGGCAGCGTCATTTCACAAGGACGAATCGGGCCTCAATCACTCCGAGCCGCAACCCACCGACGTTGACCCACCCGAGGAATGCCCGCCGATCACCGCGGTGATGGACGAGCGTTTCGGCGTGTCGCCAGTGTGGCACGAGTGGGACTGCCTGGACGTTCGGTTCGCCGGTGATTCGTCGACCGCCACCACCAACGAGAACCGCGGCAAACCGCAGGCCTGGATGCGGGTCTGGGTGCGCACGGTTGACACCTTGCCGATGAGCGTGCCGGACAGGCTTCACCAGGCCGTGTTGGCCTATCTTTCCGACATGACGCTGTTGTCGGTCAGCGCCCTGCCGCATGAGGTCACTTTCATGTCCACCAGCCTGCAGGCCGCTTCGCTCAGCCACTCGATGTGGTTCCACCGGCCCTGCCGGGTTGATCGTTGGCTGCTGTACGACATGGAGTCACCCAATGCCCACGCGAGCCTTGGGTTCTCCACTGGTCGGTTGTTCCAGGACGGGTTGCTCATCGCGTCCTGTGCGCAGGAGGGTTTGGTGCGCTTGGTGGAGGACCGTCCGATTCTGGCGTGACGGTCCGACGGGGTGGTTACCTAAACGGCGATATCTCCCAACTCGCCGGCGCTCATGCGCTGAAGGCTTTTCAGGGCGGCTCGTTCGATTTGCCGCACTCGCTCGGCGGTGATGCCCCAGGCCTCGCCGATTTCGGCTAGCTTGGTGACGGTGCCGCCGGCCAGGCCGTAGCGTCGGCGGACAATGTCTGCCGACCGGTCGTCGAGGTTGTTGAGCATGGCGTTAAGCGTCGCTTTGTCTTCCATGCTGAGTTCCTCTTGTTGCTCGGGCTGGGACGCCATCAAGTCGCCGAGCGTCGTGTCGCCATCGTCGCCCAATGGCGCGTCCAGGCTGGCATGCACCCGTCCCAGACGAATGAGGTCGTGGACGGTGTTGACCGGCATGCCCATCTCCTGGGCCAACTCGTGCAATTCGGGCTCCCGTCCCAGTTTGCGCGTCAAGTTGCTGCGGGTCGAGGTGACCTGGTTGATCTGCTCGGCGATGTGCACCGGCAGCCTCACGATCTGGCTGCCGTGAGCGATACCGCGAGTGATCGCCTGGCGGATCCACCAGGTTGCGTAGGTCGAGAACTTGAAGCCCTTGGTGTAGTCGAACTTCTTGACGGCGCGGATCAGGCCGGTGTTGCCCTCCTGCACCAGGTCGAGAAGCGGCATGGCGCCGTGCCCGTGCTTGCGCGCGACGGCTACAACAAGCCGCAGATTCGCCCGAACGAAGCGCTCGAAGGCCTCATGACCTTGATCGACGATCAGCTTTAGTTCCTCGGGTGCGCCGGGTACTGTGGAGCGTACCTTGCCGTCGAGCAACTGCTGGGCAAACAGCCCGGCCTCTATTCGCTTGGCGAGGTCGACCTCCTCTTGGGCGGTCAGCAGGGGGGTCTTGGAAATGGAATCGAGGTAGAGGCCGACAGCGTCTCGGCCCTCAATGCTTTGGTTACTACCAGATCGGCGTGTCTGGTTGATCTTGGTTGTCATCATCATCGCTAATCACCTACTTACTGGTCATCACTATTCGGTTTCAGGGCCCGGATCTCGGCTGATCACCGTCCCCTGAGGTTTGTTCATTATGTGTAACAAACATGATTCAAACTTTATTGCATCTTAAATAAAGTTTAATCTAGGTCAGACGGCAGATCCTAATCAGCGCCCGACCTGCAACGACCACTTGCGTCAAAGTCCACCGGCTGGCAGAATTGAATGGTGCAGGGCTTGACAAGCCCCTTGTTTTGTTGTTGCCAAATACCAATCGGAAGGCTGTCAGTGGCTACTCGAACCGCAGTCAATCCCGCCGCAAATTTACCCGCGAATCCGCCCATTTCAAGCGTGGAGGCACCCCAGGAGGATGTCGTGGCGTCGGGGGTGATCGTCATGCCGGTCATCGAGATGATCAACGCCGTCGAGACCGCCGACGGTTTGGTGGTGCAGGCCAAGAAGCGCTCATTGGACGACATTGACGACGCCGATTACGACGCTGTGGACGCCGAACGGGAAGAAGCCCGGATACTGGCAGATGAAGAAGCCGAGGAATCCGATGACGGCGCCTTTTCGCTGTCCGACTCGGACGAAGGGGACGAGCCCGAGCAGCAGGTGACCGTGGCGGGCGCGACGGCCGACCCCGTCAAGGATTATCTCAAGCAGATCGGCAAAGTGGCCCTGCTGAGCGCGGAAGAAGAAGTCGACCTGGCCAAGCGGATTGAGGCCGGGCTGTTCGCGGAGGAAGAGTTGGCCACCGGCCACCTCAAGCCGCGCAAGACGGCCATGGAGGATTACCGGATAATCATCGAGGACGGCCGCCGGGCGAAGAACCACCTGCTGGAGGCGAACCTGCGCCTGGTTGTGTCGCTCGCCAAGCGTTACACGGGCCGCGGCATGCTGTTCCTTGACTTGATCCAGGAAGGCAATCTTGGCCTGATCAGGGCGGTTGAGAAGTTCGACTACACCAAGGGCTACAAGTTTTCGACCTATGCCACCTGGTGGATCAAGCAGGCAATCACACGCGCCATGGCCGACCAGGCCCGGACCATCCGCATCCCCGTCCACATGGTCGAGGTCATCAACAAGCTGGCGCGCGTTCAGCGCCAGATGCTGCAAGACCTGGGCCGGGAGCCAACCCCCGATGAGCTGGCCAGAGAACTGGACATGACGGCCGAGAAGGTCATCGAGGTGCAGAAGTACGGCCGCGAGCCGATCTCGCTGCACACGCCGCTGGGCGAGGACGGCGACTCCGAATTCGGCGACCTGATCGAGGATTCCGAGGCCATCGTGCCGGCAGAGGCCGTGAACTTCACGTTGCTGCAGGAGCAGCTGCAGGACGTCCTCGACACGTTGTCCGAGCGCGAGGCCGGCGTCGTCGCCATGCGCTTCGGGCTGACGGACGGCCAGCAGAAGACGCTCGACGAGATCGGGCGTGTGTACGGCGTGACCCGCGAGCGAATCCGCCAGATCGAGTCGAAGACCATGAGCAAGCTGCGTCACCCGTCCCGCTCCCAGGTGTTGCGCGACTATCTGGAGTGAGCCCGCGTGCCGATCCTGGGTTGTCGCCGGCTTGCCGGGTAATCTGGATCGGTGCCAATAACCGCTGCCATCGACCGGGCCTACGAGGCCAAGAACCTGCTGGTTCTGGAAGGCCTGGACGCCGTCCGCAAGCGTCCCGCCATGTACATCGGCTCGACCGACACACGCGGCCTCATGCACTGCCTGTGGGAGATCATCGATAACTCGGTGGACGAGGCGCTGGCCGGGTTCGGCGATCACATCGATGTCGTCCTGAACGCCGACGGATCGATCGAGGTGGCCGACTTCGCCCGCGGCATCCCTGTCGACATCGAGCCCAAGACGGGCTTGGCCGGTGTGGAGGTGGTCTTCACCAAGCTGCACGCCGGGTCGAAGTTCGGCGGGGGAGCCTACAACGCCACCGGCGGCCTGCACGGTGTGGGGGCCTCGGTGGTCAGCGCGCTGTCGTCGCGCATGGACGTGGAGGTTGACCGCGGCTCCAAGACCTGGGCGATGAGCTTCCAGCGCGGTCACGCCGGGCATTTTGACGGTGAAGGTCCCGGCGCGCCATTCACGCCGGGCAGCGGGCTGACGGCCGTGGGGCGGGTGGCCAAGGCCGTCACCGGCACGCGGGTGCGCTACTGGCCGGACCGCCAGATTTTCCTCAAGGAAGCCGAGCTGAGCTTCCCGGCGCTGGTCGAGCGAGCCCGTCAGACCAGCTTTCTCGTGCCGGGCCTGCGCCTGCGGGTGACGGACGAACGCACCCCGGACCACGTCAGCGAGGAGTTCTGCCACCACGCCGGCATTGCCGAATTCGTCGACTTCTTGAGCGAGGGCACACCCGTCACCGAGATCATCCGGTTGCAGGGGCAGGAGACCTTCACCGAGACGGTCCCCATGCTGGACGATGCCGGCGCGATGACGCCGGCGGACGTCGAGCGGATACTCGACATCGACATCGCGCTGCGCTGGAATGCCGGCTACGACACCATCGAGCGCAGCTTCGTCAACATCGTCGCCACACCCAAGGGCGGCACCCACGTCCAGGGTTTCGAGCGGGGCCTCTTGCGGGGTTTCAGCAACGCGCTGTCCGGCACGCGCCTGCTCAAGGCGGACGAGGAGATCCTCAAAGAGGACGCGATGGAGGGCATGACGGCCGTCATCACGGTGCGCCTGCCCGAACCGCAGTTCGAGGGCCAGACCAAGGAAGTGCTGGGCACCCCGCCCGTGACGCGCCTGGTGGCCAAAGTCGTTGAGGCCGAACTGGGACGGTTCCTGACGTCAACCCGGGCGGGGGAGCGTCCGCAGGCCCGCGCCCTCATGGAAAAGGTGGTGGCCGCCTCTCGCACCCGGGTGGCCGAGCGAGCCCACCGCGACAATCAGCGCCGGAAGAACGCACTGGAGTCGTCGTCCCTGCCGACCAAGCTGAAGGACTGCCGAAGCTCGGACATCGACAAGACGGAGCTGTTCATCGTCGAGGGAGACTCGGCCTTGGGGACGGCGTCGCTGGCCCGCAACTCGGAGTTCCAGGCGCTGCTGCCAATCCGCGGGAAGATCCTAAACGTCCAGAAGGCCAGCGTGGGCGACATGTTGAGCAACGTGGAGTGCGCCAGCATCATCCAGGTGCTGGGTGCCGGGTCGGGCCGCACCTTCGAGATCGACAACATCCGCTACGGCAAGGTGATTTTCATGGCCGACGCCGACTCGGACGGGGCACACATCCGCACACTGCTGGCCACGTTGTTCTTCAAGTACATGCGCCCGATGATCCAGGCCGGACGGGTGTATTCGGCAGTCCCGCCGCTGCACCGCTTCGAGCTGACCAACCCCAAGAAGGGCCAGGAGCGCTACATCTACACCTACTCCGACCCGGAATACCAGCGCATGCTGGCCGAGCTCACCAAGAAGGGCCAGGGGTTCAAGGAGCCGCAGCGCTACAAGGGCCTGGGCGAGATGGACGCCGACCAACTGGCCGACACGACGATGAACCCGGCCCACCGGCTGCTGCGCCGCCTGACGCTTGACGACGCGTCCACGGCCGAGGCCACCTTCGAGATGCTGATGGGCAACGACGTGGCGCCGCGGCGCGAGTTCATCGTCGACGGGGCCTACTCCATGGACGAGAACCGCCTGGACATCTAACGACTTTCGTCCAGCCGCTTTGTAGGTTGTGGTAACGTCCCAGGGGTTGCAAAAGCTGTAGCGTTGCAGAGCGAGCAACGCACGCAGGAACCCACATCGAGGAGTGGACAGGTATGAAACCGAAGCGATTCACCAAACCGGAGTGGTCATGGATGGTCTATGACTTCACCACCAACGCCTACGCCACCATCGTGTTGACGGCGATATTCCCGATCTATTTCGCCGGCTTCTTCCACGACCCCAACGTCGCTTTGCAGTGGAAAGGCTATGCCCAAAGCTTCATCATGCTGGTGGCGGCCATCAG
>WRFI01000037.1 GCA_009778875.1 Propionibacteriaceae bacterium
CCCGGGGAAGCGGTCGGCGTGGGCCGCCCAATCGAAGTTCCCCGAATCGACGATGACGCCGGCCAGCGTCGTGCCGTGCCCGCACATGTACTTGGTGGCGGAATGGACGGCCACATCGACGCCGTGATCGAAGACCCGGCACAGGTAGGGCGTCGCCACGGTGTTGTCGACGATGAACGGCAAGCCCAGGGCGTGGGCGGCGGCCGACCAGGCGTCAAGATCGATGATGTTGGCCGCCGGGTTGCAGATCGTCTCGCCAAAGACGAACTTGGTGTGGGCATCGACGTGCTTGGCGAGGTCCTCGGGCTTGGCCGGATCGACGAAGCGGCCCTCAATGCCGAACTGGGCCAGCGTGTTGGCGAACAGCGCGAAGGTGCCGCCATAAAGCGTCGACAGGGCGACGATGTTGTCGCCGGCATAGGTCAGGTTGAGCGCGGCGTAGGTGACGGCCGCGGCGCCCGAGGCGGTGGCCATCGCCCCGACACCGCCTTCGAGGGCGTTGACGCGAGCCTCGAAGATGTCCGTCGTCGGGTTCATGATGCGGCCATAGATGTTGCCCGGCTGGCGCAGCGCGAAAATGTCGGCGGCCGATTCGGGCGAGTCGAACACGAAGCTGGTGGTCTGATAAATCGGCACGGCCCGCGACTTGGTCGTCGGGTCGGCGGTCTCTTGGCCGGCGTGGACGGCGAGGGTTTCTGGGCGGTAGGTCATGGCACTTCTTTCAGTGGTGAGTTAACCAATTCTACCGTCCAGGCGGTTCGTCAGCCGCTAAAATACCTGTTCATGAGCCAACCAACCGTCCTTGTTGTCGATTTCGGTGCCCAATATGCCCAGTTGATCGCCCGGCGGGTGCGCGAGGCCCACGTCTACTCCGAGATCGTGCCGCACACCCTGCCGGTGGCCGAAGTCATCGCCAAAAACCCCGCCGCCATCATCTTGTCGGGCGGCCCGCAGAGCGTCTATGGCGAGGGCGCCCCGCAGGTGGACGCCGCCCTGTTTGAGGCGGGCATACCGGTGCTCGGCATCTGCTACGGCTTCCAGGCCATGACGCGGGCGCTCGGCGGGCTGGTGACGCCCACCGGCGTATCGGAGTTCGGCCGCACCGCCTTGACGGTGGACGCCCCGGGCAAGCTGCTGTCCGGCTTGCCCGCATCCATGTCGGTATGGATGAGCCACGGCGATTCGGTGGCCCAGGCGCCGGTCGGCTTCACCACGCTGGCGCATTGCGACGGCAGCCCGGTGGCCGCGTTCGAGGACGACGCCGCCCGCCTGGCGGGCGTCCAATGGCACCCGGAGGTGGCCCACACCGAGCACGGTCAGGCCGTTCTGGAGCACTTCCTGTACGACATCGCGGGGCTTCGTCCCACCTGGACGCCCGGCAACATCGTGGCCGCCCAGGTCGCGTCGATCAAGGAAGCGGTGGGGCCCGGACGGGTGCTTTGTGCCCTGTCGGGCGGGGTCGATTCGGCGGTCGCGGCGGGCCTGCTGCAGCTGGCCATCGGAGCGCAACTGACATGCGTCTTCGTCGATCACGGCCTGCTGCGGGCCGGCGAGGCCGAGCAGGTCAAGCAGGACTTCGTGGCGGCCACCGGCGTCGATCTGGTGGTCCGCGACGAGCGGGACCGGTTCCTGGCCGCGCTGGAGGGCGTGGCCGACCCGGAGGCCAAACGCAAGATCATCGGCCGGGAGTTCATCCGTGTCTTCGAGGACGCCGCCCGCACCATCGCCGGCGAGCGTGGCATCGACTTTCTGGCGCAGGGCACGCTGTATCCGGATGTCGTCGAGTCGGGGGGCGGCGACGGGGCGGCCACAATCAAGAGCCATCACAACGTGGGCGGTCTGCCCGACGACATGGCGTTCAAGCTGATCGAGCCGCTGCGCGCCCTGTTCAAGGACGAGGTGCGAGCCGTCGGCGAGGCAATCGGCTTGCCGCCGGCGATGGTCTGGCGCCAGCCATTCCCGGGGCCGGGCCTGGGCATCCGCATCGTCGGGGCGGTGACGCGGGAACGGCTCGATCTGCTGCGGGCCGCCGACGCGATCGTTCGCGAGGAGACGGCCGCCGCCGGCCTGGACCGCGGCATCTGGCAGTTCCCGGTGGTGCTGCTCGCCGACGTCCGCTCAGTCGGCGTTCAGGGGGACGGACGCACCTACGGCTACCCGGTGGTGCTGCGCCCCGTCACCAGCGACGACGCCATGACGGCCGACTGGGCCCGCCTGCCCTACGATGTGCTTGAGCGCATCAGCACGCGCATCACGAACGAGTGCCGACAGATCAACCGGGTGGTGCTGGACGTCACCAGCAAGCCGCCGGCGACGATCGAATGGGAGTGACCTGGGTCTCCTATGGGCGGGCGCTGGGGCGGTCGCGGTGCGACTGGTAGAAGTCGAAGACGCCGTCGAGGCCGATGTCGCCGGTCGAGTCCTCCGGCAGGAACAGCCACAACGCGACGTAAAGGACCACGCCGGTGCCACCGATGACGGCCAGGATGGCCGCCACAAGGCGCACCCAGGTGGCGTCGACACCCAAAAACTCGGCGAAACCGCCGCAGACGCCGCCGATGACCTTGTTGCTGCTTGAGCGATATAGACGCTTAGCCATGTCAACCTCCTGTTGGGAACACCAATCAGCATAGTCTCGATCGCATCGCACTAAAGTTGTCGGGGTGAGTATCACGGGTTTGGCATGGCGCGGCGGCGAGCCGGTCGATCGATCCGTCAGCCAGGACACGCTCGCCGAGTTGATCGCCGACCCGGACCTGCTCGTCTGGGTGGACCTGTGCGGCGTCGATGGGGCCGAAGTCGCCCGCATCGGTGAGGCCCTGCACCTGGACCCCCACTCGTTGGAAGATTCGTTGACGCCAAACGAGCGCCCCAAAGCTGCCCACTTCGACAGCTACATGTTCGTCACCATGTATGGGGCGAGCCTGGGCCCGCGCGACGCGGTGGCCAGCCGCGTCCAACTGACGCGCGTCAGCGCCTATGCCTTGCGGAAGTGCCTGCTGACGGTGCGGATGGACGACCGGTTCAACATGGCCTCGGTCACAACGCGCTGGCAGGAAGACCCGAAGCTGGCCGGTTTTGGGGTCGACGGCCTGCTGCAGGGCCTTCTCGACGAGGCGGTCGACGAGCAGTTCGATGTGCTGCAGGGCCTGGATGACGACGCCGAAGAGCTGATCGACCAGGCCTTTGCCGACCGCGCCGATCTCAAGGCGCTGCAGCAGCGAACCTTCACGGTGCGCCGGGAACTGGTGGACCTGCGGCGCGTCATTCCCCCGATGCGGGACGTGGTGGCCGCTCTCATGAGGACGGGTTCCGTCGAGCGCCGTTGGACAACCGAACTGCTGGCCTACTACGAGGATCTGACCGATCACACGCTGCGGGCCACTGAATGGCTGGACAATCTGCGCGACCTGGTGTCGTCCGTCTTCGAGACGAACCTGGCGCTCAACGATAACCGCATGAACGAGGCCATGAAGCTGCTGGCCGGCTGGGCCGCGATAATCGCTGTGCCCACCTTGGTGACGGGTTTCTTCGGAATGAACGTGCCTTATTTCGGGTTCGGCGCACCGGCGGGGTTGTGGCTGGCGGGGGCGCTGATCGCCGTCCCGGTGGTGGCGCTGTTCATCGTCTTCCGCCGCAAGGGCTGGATTTGATGTCGCGGCGGGCGTGGGTCGCGCTGATGGTGGCTGGTTGGGCGCTGGCAGGGTGTTCGGCCATGCCCATGGCCAACTCGTCGACCATGCCGTCGCCGGGCCCGGTGGTGACGGCCCCGCCGGGCGGCGTGTTGCTGACGGACGCCGGCTTCAGTTTCGCGCCGACCGGCTTCTCCATCCCGGCGGGTCTCACACCGGCCAGTTCGACCAACCTGTCGCAGCTTGTGACGGTCGTCTTCGACGGCGGGGACGGCGCGACCGTCTATGCCTACCTCAAGGCCAATCTGGGCGGCATGGGGTGCCCGGTCACAGCCGAGTCGGTCGATTCGATCACCTGGAAATGCGGCGATTGGGCGGGTGGTTTCACAATGACGCCGCGCCAAGCCGCGCTGACGTTGCGGCTCATGGCAGGATAGCCGCATGGCATTGAGAGGACGGACCAACCCCGGCCGGCCGGCGCGGGTGATCTGGCGTCGCCTGGCACCGTGGCCCGTGGCGGCCGTGGCCGGGGTTGTGGTGTCGGTTGTCGTGGATGCCCTGATCTGCCTTTGCCTGCCGATGATCGGCTGGCTGTCCGACACCGCCCAGCCGTTGAGCGGCCCCACCGACCTGGCCGTCAGATTGCTTCTACTGGCCCACGGCGCGCCGATGACCCTGGAGGGGGTTGTCATCTCGGTCGTCCCCCTGGGTTTGACGTTGGTGGTGGTGGCAGTCGGTTTCGGCGTCACCCGGGTGGCGCTGCGTCACGGCTTCGCCACCTCGCCGGGCGCGTCGACGCGGCGCCTGGCGCTTGTGGCGGGGACGGTCGCGGTGGCGTATGCGGTGGTCATCGCGGTGGTCACGCTGCTAGTGCAGCCGGAGTCGGTCGGACGGACGGTGATCGGTGGCCTGGCGGTGGGCCTGGTCATCGGCTGGTCGGGTGCGGCACCGCTGTTCGGCTGGCAGATCCCCTGGCGCCAGGCCACGCCTGCCTGGGTGCGCGCGCTGCCGCGGGCCCTGGGTGCGGCCATCGGGGTGTTGGTGGCCTTCGCGGCACTGGTGCTGTGCATCGCCCTTTTGACGTCCCGCGACCGGGTTGGGGCGCTGCAGGACGCGCTGATCCCGGGGACGCTTGGTGCCGTGCTGCTGGCGATCCTGCAGGTGCTCTGGTTGCCGAATTTTCTGCTGTGGTGCACGTCCTGGCTGGTCGGGGCCGGTGTCGGCCTGGGTGCCGGGACGGTTGTCTCGCCGGCGGCGGTGAACGTCGGGATCCTGCCGTCCTTGCCGGTGTTCGGCGTGGTGCCCCAGGCCGGGGCGCCGTCGCCCTTCATGCTGGTCTGGCTGGCCGCCCCGGTGGCGGCCGGCGTGGTCGGCGCCTGGGTGTCGCTGCGGGCACAAACCACGGCGGCCAAGGTGACGGGTGAACCGGTGCGAATCGACGTCGGGGGGCTGATCGGCGGTGCGACGGGGATAATCGCCGGTTTGGTGATGACCGGGCTGGCGGCTCTCAGCATCGGCGACTTCGGCACGCTGCGGCTGGTTGGGCTGGGTCCGCGTCTTGGCCCGATGGTGCTCTTGGCGGTCACCCTTTTCGGCTTCGCCGGCCTGATCACGGGCTTGGTGCTGGCCGGACGGTCCGGCGGGGTGGTGGCGCTGGGGGCCGATCCAAGCCAGCCGGTGCCGCCACCACAGCCCGCCCCGCCCCGCCCGCCGACCCCGCCCCGCCCGCCGACGCCGCCCGCTCGGGGCTGACACTTATCCACAGCCCCCTTCCACCGGGCGCGGCGACATGACAGGATGGGTGACGAGAGGGGGCGTCATGTCCATATCGTGGCTTCCAGCCAACCAACCGCTGCCGAAACGCCAGTCTGTGTCGCTTCTGGCCGCCATCGTCGTCTTGGTGGCCTGCCTGGGCGGTCTGGGCACTGCCTACGGCTTCGCCCAAGTCAGCCACGGCCAGCCGGTGATCGTGGTCGCCCAGCCGGTGCTTCAGGGTGAAGTCATCCAGCCTGGCGATCTCGGGGTGGCCGAAGTCACCGCGGCGGGTGTGCCGACAATTCCGCTGGCCGATCGTGGCCTGGTGGTCGGGTCGCGGGCGTTGCACACGTTGAGCGTGGGCTCCCTGCTGGCCGCTGGTGACTTCGGCCAACCGACGCTGCCACCGGGCACCGCGTTGGTGGCGCTGAGACTGGCGCCCGGCCAGCTGCCCTCGGCGCCCCTGCCAGGCGGATGCCACGTGATGCTGTTCGGCCTGCCGGGTCTTGAAGATGCCGACGATGTGGTCTCGTCTTTCAGCGGCTGGGTCGTTTTCCCGCCGCAGTCCCAGCTTGACGGCACGGCCGTCATGAGCGTCGCCGTATCGGTCGGCGACATCGGTGACCTCACGCCATACCTGCTTCACCAGAGGGTGACCGTTGTGATCGATGGATGACCGGGCTTGCCGGTAGGCTTGGATGCATGACAGCAGTGCGTTTGGACGGCAAAGCAACAGCCGCCGCGATCAAGTCCGAACTGGCGGCCCGAGTGGCCGACCTCAAGGCCAAAGGTGTGAGCTTGGGGCTCGGCACCGTCTTGGTGGGGGACGACCCGGCCTCAGCCATCTACGTCGCCGGCAAGCACCGCGACTGCGCCGAGGTGGGCATCGAATCCATCCAGGTGAAACTGCCCGCCGACGCCAGCCAGGCCCAGATTGCCCGGCAGATCGCCGCCTTGAACGCCGACCCGGCCTGCACCGGGTTCATCGTCCAACTGCCGCTGCCGCCCGCCATCAACGAGGACGCCATGCTGGCCATGGTCAACCCCGACAAGGATGTTGACGGCTTGACGCCGGTCAACCTGGGACGCCTGGCGACCGGCGCGCCGGGCATCCTGCCGTGCACGCCGCGGGGGATCGTCGAGCTGGCGTCGCGCTACGGCATCGGCCTGAAGGGCGCCGAGGTGGTGGTTGTCGGACGCGGCGTGACCGTCGGGCGTCCCCTGGCCCTGCTGTTGAGCCGGCGCGGCATTGACGCCACGGTCACGCAATGCCATTCGGCGACTCGCGATCTGGCCGCCCATACGCGGGCCGCCGACGTCGTCGTCATGGCCATCGGGAAGCCCCATTTGCTGACGCCCGACATGGTCAAGCCGGGGGCGGTTGTCGTCGACGTCGGGGTTACGAGGGTGGACGGCAAGCCCGTCGGCGATGTCGATCCGGGCGTCGCGGAAGTGGCCGGTTACCTGACGCCGAACCCGGGCGGTGTCGGCCCGATGACCCGGGCGATGCTGTTGGCAAACGTGGTCGACCAGGCCTGATATGGGTGCTCGGTGGATGCGCTTCGTGCGCGGCTGGCCACGGGCTTTGTACCGGCAGTGGCCGCTGCTGGTGGTGCTCATCTGCTTTGCCGTGGGCGTTGCGCTGATAGTCACCGACCATTGGCGCCGGGGCTCCATGGTGATCGGCGGGGCGACAGGCCTGGCCGCCCTCATGCGCCTCGTGCTGCCGGAGCGCGTCGTCGGTTTGTTGGCTCTGCGCGGCCGGTACGTGGACGCGGCGGTGACCGGTCTGGCCGGGCTGGCGATAATCGTCTTGAGCCTGGTTGTGGCTCCCGCCTAAACAAGCCGCAGGTCGATGCCCAGGTCGCGGATTCGGGATTGATCCTTTTTGGGCAGGTCGTCGTCTGTGATGACGATGTCGAAAGACGCCAGCGGCATGGCTTTGACGTGAGACCTGATTGACCACTTGGAGGAGTCGGCCAGCAGCACCTTGCGCCGGGCGGCTCGCGCCATGTTGCGCTTTGATGTGACGAGACCAAAGCTGGCTTCGGTCACGTCGAAGTCCGCGTCGACGGCCCCGGCGCCCAGAAAGGCGTAGTGGGCGACGACGTCGTCAAGGCGGTGGTCGTGGCCGTCGTCGATGGTTTCCGCGTTGTCGCTGCTGAGGACGCCACCAAGCACAAAGACGTCGCAGTCACCCAGCGAGGCAAACTGCTGTGCGACATTGATGCCGTGGGTGAAGACCGTGATCCCCAGATTCGGCTTGACGGCCTGGGCCAGCGCATACGTGGTCGTGCCGGCGTCAACGATGATCGCCTCGCCGGGCCTGATGAGGGCGGCGGCCGCTCTGGCGATGCGCAGTTTGGCGTCCCAGTTGAGCACCGCTCGCGTGGCAAAGTTCGCGATCAGCTCACCTTGGGTGGTGGCGACCGCGCCACCGTGGGTCCGCCGAACCGACCCTGTGCGTTCAAGGTAGGCCAGGTCACTGCGGATGGTTACCTCGGACACGCCAAGGGAGGAGGCCAGCTGCGCAGTGAGAGCTGACCCGTGAGCCACGATTATGCTGACTAGACGACGCCGACGCTCTGCAGGAAGCATGCTGCCAGCATAGTGACTTGAGCCCATTGGAAGCGAGCGATACCAAAACGTAACCAAACGATACCTTGACACCACCGAATACTTACGGAAGAATGAGACTAGGCACTCCAACCGAGTAGGAGAAACAACAATGCACACAAAGAAAATTGCAGGATTGGCAGCAGCGGTCGCCCTTGCTACCATGCTGACTGCCTGCGGAACGGCGACTCAACCGGGCGCCACATCGTCCTCAGGAGGAACGGTGACGCTGGAGTTCGTCCAATGGTGGGAACCCGAGCTGCCCTCAGGCGCGCTCCGGTCGCTAATGGATCAGTTTGAGTCCGAAAACCCTGGTATCAAAGTAGATCTGCTGTCGGGCCCGTATGCCGACACTCAGCAGCAGGTTGTGGCAGGAGCCGCCGCGGGGACGTTGTCAGACGTCGTTGGCCTGGACGGTGCGTGGGTATCAGATCTCGTCAAGCAGGGTGCGCTCGCGAACCTGTCTGACCTGATGACCCAGGCCGGCTTCGACCCGTCGCAGCTTGGTTCAACCGTGGACATCAATGGTTCGACCTATATGATCCCGACGGTCAACTTCGTCTACCCAATGTTTGTCAACAACGACCTGCTCAGCGCGGCTGGCATAACCACACCTCCCAGCACGAGAACAGAGTTCGCTGCCGACGCCAAACAAGTGACCAATGCAAGCAACAACGTTTACGGCTGGGTCTTGCCGCTTGGCCTGGACACCGCCAACGGTATCCAGAACGACGTCATGAGCTGGGTCTGGGCGTCAGGCGGGTCGATGATGAAGAACGGCCAGCCGAACATCGCCGGCAACGCCGACATCATGAGCGCGCTGCAGTTCATCCAGCAGATGTACAACGACCAAGTCATCGTGCCAGGTGCTCTGTCTCTTCAGGAACAAGACAAGGTGAACAACTTCACCAATGGCCGAGTCGCAATGATGATTGACTCCCTGGCGCATATCACAATGATCCGCCAGGCCAATCCAAACCTGAACTTCTCAGTCATTCCGATCCCGGCCGCTGATGGCTACACGGGAACCCGTGGAATCCCATACGCGTCATGGGGAATCGGTGTGTCGCAGAACTCACAGCATCCGGCCGAGGCGTGGAAGCTCGTGCAGTTCCTTATGAATGCCCAGAACAACGCGAAGTTGGCGGAACTGGCCAATGCTTTCCCGAACAACAAGCAGGCGCAGCCAGACTATTCGACGGCCGACCCGGTGTTCCAGGAGGCCTATCAGCTCTACCAGCAGCAGACCCCGATCAACGAGTTCCAGGGTCTTCCAACTGCAACCGCGCTGATGCAATCGTTCGACACTGAATTCCAGAAGGCGCTCGATCAAGGCCAGAGCCTTGACCAGACGCTGACGAACATTCAGGCAGCCTGGGCGCCATCCTTTGGCACCTCATAGATAGGTCCACAGGGGGTGCGCGGGCTCGATAGTCCGCGCACCCTCCTGCCGTCCCACACGAAGAAGGGTGGCCGTGTCCACCAAAAGACGCCTACTAGACCGCGTTACACCCGTGGCCTACCTGTCGCCCACCCTCCTGCTGATGTGCATCCTGATGCTCGTGCCCATCGTCTTGGTGATTGGGTACTCGTTCATGAGCAACGTGATCATGACGAAGGAGTCAGTGTTTGTCGGGGTGGCAAACTACTTCAAAGTACTGAAGGACCCCGTGTTCCACGAGGCTTTGTGGAACACATTCGTTTTCACAGTGGGATCAGTCGCCATCCACATGGTTCTCGGAATGGTGTTCGCGCTGCTGCTGAACTCAAAGATGATATCGACCTTCACCCGGGCGTTCTTCCGGGTCATCTATGTGCTGCCATGGGTCTTCACCGCCGCAATCATCGCCATACTGTGGCGGCTAATCCTTGACCCGTCGGGCGTGCTGAACTACTTGTTGCGACAAGTGGGCCTCATCCACCAGCCCATCGCCTGGCTGGGTACCACACAAACCGCGATGCTGGCGCTGCTCCTGATCAACGTCTGGGCAGGCTACCCGTTTTACATGATTTCAATGCTGGCGACGATGCAGGGAATCCCGGACGAGCTTTACGAAGCCGCGATGGTTGACGGCGCGTCCCCCTGGCAGCAGTTCTGGAACATCACGCTTCCGCAGATGCGCCCCATCTTGCTGTCCCTTGGAACCTTGGACCTCATATGGACGATGCAACAGTTCCCCCTGATCTGGATGACGACCGGCGGCGGGCCAATTCACTCCACCGAGATGTTGTCAACCTACACGTACAAGCTGGCGTTCAACCAGTACCAGTTTTCGATGGCCTCGACATCCGGGGTGGTCGTCTTGATCATTTCGGCCGCTTTGGCTGTGGTTTATGCCAGGACGCAGCGGGCGGGGGACTGACATGAAGCCGAAGAAGCTAGCACAAAAGACAGGGGTGATGATTGCCCTGATTGCCGGCGCCTGTTTCGCGGGTCTGCCGGTGGTGTGGATGGTGTCAAGCTCCTTCAAGCCAAATACCCAGATATTCGCCTATCCGCCGCACCTATTCGAATCGGACATGTCGTGGACCGCGTACGCCGCGATATTCACGGATCCGGAAAAGGTTCGGTTCTTCCTGAACTCGTATCTCGTCGCGTTGTCGGTCACCGCGGGGACGCTGTTCGTCGGCATAATGGGCGCGTACGCCTTCAGCCGCTGGGAGTTCCGCGGGAAGCGTGTGCTCAACACCTTAATCATTTCGGTCCAGGCCATTCCCCCTATCACCCTTTTGATCCCATATTTCGGCCTGATCGTCGCACTCGGGCTGTACAACACGTACTGGGCGTTGATTCTCACATACATGGTGTTCACCTTGCCGTACGCGATACTGATGCTGACGGGCTACTTCAATACAATTCCGCGGGCTCTGGACGAAGCGGTGATGATCGATGGCGCGAACCGCTTCAAGGCGCTGTGGCAGGTCATTGTGCCTGTTTCGATACCCGGGCTCGTGTCGGTTGCCATATACACATTCATGCAGGCTTGGAACGAGTTCCTGTTTGCCCTCACGCTGACAAAGACGAACAACATGCGGACAGTGCCGATCGGCATCCAACTGCTGATGGGACAGCACAACTATGAGTGGAACCAGATGATGGCCATGTCGATTCTTGGTTGCCTGCCCGTTCTCATCCTCTTCCTATTCTTCCAGCGGTATTTCATTGGCGGAATGACCGCCGGTGCCGTGAAGAACTGAACCATCCAAATAAGAAAGGAACAAACTCATGTTGGTTACCGGAAAGGTACTGCTCGACATGGCGAACCGAGAGAACTTCGCCATACCTGCCTACAACATTTCATCTGGGTCGATGTTCAACGCCGTCTTGCGGGCGTGCGAGCAGGACCAGGCGCCGTGGATCGTGGCCATCCATCCTGCCGAACTGGCCCATATCGGGACGGCCGCGGTTGCGGGGTTCATCGCCGCCGCAAACTCGACGAAACTGCCAATGGCCGTCCATCTCGACCATGGCGCGACGTTCGAACAGGTGATGATCGCCATGCACCACGGCTTCACTTCCGTGATGCTGGACGCCAGCGCGCTGCCGTTTGACGACAACGTCGCAAGCGTCTCCAAGGTGGTCGAGGCGGCCCACGACGCCGGCGTGTCGGTCGAGGGCGAGCTGGGAACGATCGGCCAGATGGAGTACCAGTCGAAAGATGGCAACAAGACCATCATGTTCACAAAGCCGGCAGATGCCAGGCGCTTTGTGGAGTCGACGGGGTGCGACTCGTTGGCTGTGGCGATCGGCACGTCACACGGACTGTATCCGGCCGGGATGAAGCCAAAGCTGGATCTTGACCTTCTGGGCGAGATAAAGCGCGCGGTCGGGATTCCGCTGGTGATGCATGGCGGATCGGGCAATCCCGATTCAGAGGTTAGCGATGCGTGCGCGCGCGGCATCAACAAGGTGAACATCTCGAGTGACATCAAGCACGCTTTCTACACGACGATGCGGACGGTCCTCAGCGACCCCGCGCTGCGCGAACCAAACGAGATTGAGCCGCCGTGCGAGGAAGCCCTGATCGAGGTAGTGCACACCAAGAACGCCCTGTTCTCGGCCATCGGCCGGGCCAGGCTCTACCGCTGAAAGCCAGCATGCACGCGGCAGACATTGTGCTCGGCCTGGGCAACGACATCGATTACGAAGTTGTCTGGGATCAGTCCGCTCTGCGGCGGCTGGCTGACGAATCCGGCGTGACGAAGACTGACCTTGAGCCTCACGAGATCACCGACCGGCGCAGTCTGATCGGTTCGATATGTGGCTTCATCGCTCGCGGCGGCGGCGGCGAGCGGGGGGTCGTTGACCAGCGAGTGATTGACGATTTCGTCCGGCATTTCGAGTATCGGGCCACAATGGGCGGCACGGCACCCCGGGCTGCCGAGGCGATGTCCAAGATGGGTTTCACCGGCACCCTTCACCTGACATGCACGAATCCAACGGTCCGGTCGTTGCTGCCGGCCGGGTTCGACGCCGTCTTCAGCACCACTGAGGAGCGCATGTTCCCGCACCTGATCGTGCAGTATCCGGCGGGTGCCACGATCCGCTTGAGTGACGGGCATCTGGTGCGAGCCGACAAGGCCAACCGGCTGATCTACGTCCATGACGATGACAACGAAAGAATGTTGATCGCGCCGCAATTGGCGGCGATGGTGGCGTCGGCCCGAATCGTCCTGGTTTCTGGATTGAATGCCATGGCGTCGGCGAAGCTGCTGGGCGATCGCCTTCTTGAAATCGAACGCGCGTTGAGCATGGCGGCACCTGGTGCTGTCACCGTTTTGGAGGAGGCCGCGTACCACGATGAGACGCTGGGGCAGATTGCCCGGTCGGCGCTCAGCCCGCGGATGACGGTTCATTCGATGAGCGGCGAAGAGCTGCCAACGCTGGCCGGTTACAAGGAGCTGCCCACGACTCCGGCCGAACTCATGGCGCAGGTCGAGGCGGCGCACACGAGGCTTCGGGCGCGGAACATCGTCGTGCACGCACCTGCCTGGGCGCTGGCGCATGGACCACAAGCGGCCCAGTACAAGGCGGCCCTTGACTTTGGGCTGCGCCTGGCCACGGCGCGTTATCAATTGGGCGACGCCTGGCAAGCGTCCGATGCCGAAGCGCTGAAGTCCTGTGCGCCAACAGATGAGGGCGAACTCTTGGCGGATTGGGCCGGGCGCCACCGTGGCCCGGAAGTGGCCGTCGTTCCGGGCCGCCTGGTGAATGTTGCGTCACCGACGACCATCGGTTTGGGCGACACCTTCATCGGTGGCTTCATCGGCGGCATCGCATCGTCGCTGACGTGAATGCGTGACGGAAGTTTGGTTGGCCCGTATACTGGCTGATGTGATGAGGTTTCGGATTGCCGTGGGCGCGGCGTTGGCTGGCGTGATGTTGCTGGGTGCCACGGCTTGCAGCTTGGTGGCGCCAGCCTATCGGGACGCCGATGGCCAGGTGACGGCGACGGCGTCGATCGGCATCACGTCCCTGAAGACGGGTGACTGTGTCTACAACGTGTCGAATCTGGGAGACCAGATCACCAAGGTGCAGGTCGTGCCGTGCTCCTCGGAGCATGAGGGCGAGGTCTACGCGACGGAAACCAACGTGGCCAACGTGGACACTGACATCGTCAACTTCTGCACCGACCAGTTCGCCAGCTACGTGGGCATGGGGTTCGACGATTCGTCGCTGACCGTCAAGTACTTCGCCAACGCGGCAACCTCGGCCAAAACGGATGTGCAGTGCATCACCTTCATCCCGGGCCAGATGACGACGAAGTCGTACAAGGACTCCCAGCAGTAAGCGAAAAGGCTTTTTTGACCGGGCTTTGCCCCATAACGTAAGATTGATCGTTGGCGCCAGTTGCGCCCGACGAGGAGATGAGAGGGTCAGTATCGTGTACGCGATCGTCCGCAGTGGTTCACGCCAGCACAAAGTTGCCGTCGGCGATGTCATCGACATCGACCAGGTTGGCGAACCCGGTTCCAGTGTGGCCCTGC
>WRFI01000038.1 GCA_009778875.1 Propionibacteriaceae bacterium
ATCCTGTGGATAACGCATTCCCCAAATCCCCTCTGGGGAGGGGTGGCAGTCGCGAAGCGACTGACGGGGTGGTCCCGCGAGGGGTGCAGCGCCGGAGCCACGGAAAATTCCCCTCTGGGGAGGGGTGGCAGTCGCGAAGCGACTGACGGGGTGGTCTCCCAAGCAGGTGCAGCGCCACAACCGGGGCGGTCGGTCACCCCTTTTTTGTGCTGACGCGGACGCTTCACGTCCTTGTCGTCGGAATTTGGTGGTGGCGTTGGGCGGGTGGTCACCAGATTGGCTGGTTTTGCCGTCCAAGTTGCGGCTGGCTGCCGGGAACGGGGGTGGTCGCGTTGGCCGGTTTCGGGGTTCCGGACGTCAGGATAAGTTAACCCTCCGCATTGTGCCCCGAGATCGCTTGTCCCGACAGTTTTCGGCGCGTTAGCGCACTCCGACCACCCCGGCGACGCCCCTGGCGGAGATAACCCCGCAAAACCTCCCCGCCAACGGCCTCACCCCTGGCACGGTTGTAGGACTTAGCACGGGTTCGACCCAGTTTTCGTGTAGGTAAGTCCGGCAACCGTCGCTCCGGACAGGCAGATCAGCCGAGGTTTGCGGAGTTATCACCGGCGACGGACTTCGAGGCCAACCAGGACGACGACATATCACCCACACAACCTCCTGAAGCCCCGGAATTTGGGGGTGGTGACGCATCCGGCGGGATGGGTCCCGTGACGTCAACCAACCAACATCCCGCCCTGGCGAGCGCAGCCTGTCAGAGGTGCACGGGATAATTGAAGGGCGAGTCGAGCCGATGCCCGATCCGCCACCATACGAGAGGATGTGCCCGTGGCTCTGAACTACGCCAGTTTCATCTGGTCCGTGGCTGATCTGCTGCGCGGCAGTTTCAAGGCGCACCAGTACGGCGACATCATTTTGCCGTTCACTGTTCTGCGGCGTCTTGACTGCGTGCTGGCCCCGACAAAGAGCAAGGTGTTGGCCGCCGCTGCCCAGGCCGACGAAGCGGGGCTTCCCGTCAACCGTGGTCTGCTTAAAGCCAAGGCGGGCCACGCCCTGTCGTTCTGGAACACGTCTCCGTTTGATTTGGGCAAGCTGCTGGGCGACCCGGATAACTTGGCCGCTAATCTGATGGCGTACATCAACGCCTTCTCGCCCGATGTGGCCGACATTTTCTCCAACTACGCTCACTTGACAGCCGAAACGCCAAGATCGACCATCATCGCACTCCCACCCCAGGATGAACAATGTTTGATGGTGGCGCAAGTGTCCAACGCACACCAGACAATTGACGCCACCGTCGCCGACGCCCGCCTCGACATTGAGCTTTCCCGCGAGCGTTGGGCCGCGCTTATCACGGCGGCGGTCACGGGGCAGATTGCCGTCCGAACTGGGCGGCCCAGAAATGTCAGTGGCGACTGCCAGACTGGTCTCGTCGCCGATCAGAGGGGGCACCATGGCAACTAAGAAAAAAGCACCAGGCAGTAAACGTCCAGTTCCGGACATCGTGCGTTCATCAGCGGTCGAGTACCTGACGTTCATGGTGGCCAGCGGCCAGTCGGGCGTCGAGGTGGTCTATGCCGACGAGAACGTTTGGTTGACGCAGAAAATGATGGCTGCGCTGTATGACGTGAGCGTCCCCAATATCTCGATGCACCTCAAGAAGGTCTTCGCGGACAACGAACTGTCCGCCGGGTCAGTTGTTAAGGATTTCTTAACAACTGCCGCTGATGGCAAGCGGTACCGAACCCAGCACTACAACCTGGCGGCGATCATCACGGTTGGCTACAAGGTCAACTCTGAGAAGGCAGTGCAGTTCCGGAAGTGGGCTCACATGGGCCTGACAAGTTGGTCTGACGCGCCTGATGGGAAGGTTCAACGGTTCGACGTCGACGTCGCCAAAAACTACCTGACAGAGGAAGAGCTGATTGAGCTGGAGCGCCTTGTCGCGGTCTATATCGATGTGGCGGAGTCGATGGCGCACCGCCAGATTCCCATGACCATGGCTGATTGGGAGCAGCGACTCGACATCCTGCTGCGCGCCACCAGCCGGGACGTGCTGCAGAACGCTGGTCAAGTGAGCGCTGAAGCGGCCAACGCGCATGCGGCGAGTGAGTTCGAGAAGTATCGCCTCATCCAAGATGTGATCTACCGGTCAGATTTCGACCGGTTCCTCGAACTGGAAGCAACGATTGACTCAGAGTTAATCGCTCGCGGTGAGGAGGAGGCCTATGGCGATTCAGCATGAGAAGCCGTTTGAGTCGGAAATCTGTGGCTGGCTCGACGCCCACGACTGGTGGTACAGGGACGAGCCCCCGTTTGACCTGGACTATGACAAGGCGTCGGCGCTGTATCTGCCCGATCTGTACGGCTGGTTGTATGACACTCAGCCCGAGCAACTGGCGAAGCTGGTCAAGCAGGGCGCGTCGGGCGGGGTGCCGTCCCCCGTGGACGGCGTGCTGGGCGAGTATGCTGCCGCCGCGCCGCGCATCAAAGACCGGGTCGTCAAGCTTCTGGGTACCGATCCGATGAGTGGCAGCAGTACCCTAAACGTACTCAAGAATCCGGTGGACGTCACCCTGCGGTGGGGGTTTTCGAGGAGTAAGTGTTTGAAGGCGCCGGCGGCGAGGAGCGTTCGGAGTCGGGTCGCAAACCAGGGAATGAATACGTCCCATATCAGGTAATCAGTGTATCGCAAATCTGGGAATGGGGGTATGCTGGGATGCATGTCCATGCGTCCTGACGGGTACCGCGACCGTGTGATCGACCCTGTGGTTGACCGTTTTCTGGGCGCGGTTGGAGCGATTAGCATTGAGGGCCCGAAGTGGTGCGGCAAGACGTGGACCTCGCTCAACCACGCCAACTCCGTGTACTTCGTCTCAGATCCCGCAGGGGGCTTCGCCAACAGGACGCTTGCCGAGCTTGATCTCTCAGCTGCTCTGTACGGTGAGTACCCCCATGCCATCGATGAGTGGCAAGAGGTGCCAGGTATTTGGGATGCGGTTCGCTTCGAGGTGGACGCCAACCCGTCGGTTGGGCGGTTCCTTCTAACAGGATCATCGACACCGAGCGAAGGGGCTGTCGCTCACAGCGGGACGGGCCGGATTGTGCGCCTGCGGATGCGTCCCATGACGCTGTTTGAGTCTGGCGAGTCGACCGGTGCGGTCTCGCTGTCTGCATTGCTGAACGGCGAGCCGGTTGCCCCGCGTGCCTCGCGGCTGACGTTGGACGAGTTGGTTTCGGTTGTTGTTTGTGGTGGATGGCCGGCCAGCCTGGGGCGTCCGCTGGACGTCGCGATGGACCTGGCGGCGTCATACCTTGATGGGGTGGCGCGAGTGGATGTGTCCCAAGTTGACGGGGTGCGTCGCGATCCGGCCAAAGTGATGGCGTTACTGCGCTCGCTGGCTCGTAACACCTCGACAACCGTCAGCCTGGCAGCCATGCAGCGAGATATCGCCCAGGCTGCCGGGCCAGACCTGGACATCAAGACCTTGGGCGCGTACCTGGGGCTGCTGGAACGCCTGTACGTCGTTGAGCGGATTCCTGCCTGGAACCCAGCATTACGCTCTCCGGTCAAACTGCGTCAGGCGCCCAAATGGATGCTTGTCGATCCGTCGTTGGCTGTGGCGGGGATGCAGTCCAGCGCTGATTCGTTGAAGCGAGAGCCAAAGACCCTTGGCTTCTTGTTCGAGGCGCTGATGACGCGCGACCTTCTGGTGTACGCCCAGCAACTTCGTGCCACCGTCTGGCACTACCGTGATGACTCCGGCCTGGAGGTGGATGCGATTCTCACTTTGCCGAACGGCGCCTGGGTGGGCGTGGAAGTGAAGCTGGGTTACCAGCAAGTCGATCAGGCCGCGTCGACGCTACTCCGCCTACGCGACAAGATGACCAAGTCCGGCGACCCGGCCCCGGTAGCGATGATTGTGCTTGTAGGCGTTGGCGGAATCGCCCAACAGCGAGACGACGGGGTCATCGTCATCCCCGCCGATTCACTGGGACCGTGAACCGCACTGCACACACCTTGCTGAAGCTCCCGGGCTTCCACACCAATCGGTGGCCCATCGGCTAAAGTTGCCGCATGGCCTTCTCATTTCTGCCGGCGGCTCAATCGTGGCTGCTGGCGGGCTGCGGGCAATCGATGCTTGTGCTGGCCGACTCGTTGGCCCTGCCGCGCGGGCTCGTCCGCCTGGGGTACCACGTTGTCACCGTCGACCGTGACATGACCAAGCTGCGAAGCGCCGTCGACTCGATGAGCATCGGCGCGGCCGTCGCGCATGCCGACGCTCTGCCATTCGATTACGGACGTTTCGACGCGGTGTTCGTCCACCAGGTGTTCCCCGACATCAAACCAGACACCGCGCTTCCCGAGTTCGCGCGCGTCCTCAAGCCGGGGGGACGCCTGCTGATCAGCCACCTCGGACGGGACGACACCGTCCCCTGGGTGCAGCGGCTGGCCGCCCTGGTGCGCACCGTCGACTCGACGGCCATGACGTCCCCCTCCGTCGACGAGGCGCTGGCTGGCGTCGAAAACACCAAACACTTCACGCAGACTGAAAGCCGAAACTTCCGGTACTGGCAACCGATCAGCCAGCAAGGCCTTGTGGCGATGGTGTCGGGCGTGCCAGCCGTCGCCGCCCTTGACGATCGACACCGCCAACACCTGCTCGACGAGGCCACCGCGATCCACGACCAGGCGGCCGGCTACCAGCAGCTGCGCCTGCCCTACCTTCTGCGGTGCTGGCGAGGGGTGGTCGACTCCGACAGCATCACCAACCCGATCCGCCGCGAAACCTCAGCCCTGTCCATCCAGTTGTGATGGACCAGGGACCATCGGACGGGGCGCCGGTTGCCCGATTGCGCTAGTCTTGAATCACGAATTTGTGCGAAACACGTGAAGGGCAAGCCATGCGTCCATCCGAATATCTGAGCCGTATCGCCGCCAGCAGCGGTGCGGTGGCGTCCGGTATCGGCGAGTTGGCCGGCACCGAGGTCAAGTCGTCCGCCAAGGGGCTCGGCATTGGTGCCAGCCTGTTTGCCGGCGTCGGGCTGTTCGGCTACACCTCGCTGAAGATCTTGGGCTTCGGCGTCGGGTTCCTGTTTGCCTGGATTTTCTGGAAGGCCGCCGGTCTCAGCGTCCTCTTCTCGCTGTTCCTCGGTTTTGTGGTGTTGTTCGTCCTGTTCCTGGTTGTCGTCGCAGCGATGGCGATCATCGGCAAGGGCCAGTTCAAGCACGTCAAGCTACCCCAGGGGACGATCGACGAGGTCAAGGCCAGCTTCGGGGCCATCGGCACGTCGATCCCGGCGGGCGTCAAGGACGCCGAGGACGCCCTGGATGAGGCGAAAGTGGTGAAGGCCCAAACCAAGGCCACGGCCGCAGCCAACGTCGTCAGCATTGTGCGTGACCCGATCTACCTGGCCCGCCAGCGCCGCGACTCGCGGGCCGCGTCCTAGGAAGGACCACCCCGGCGCTCCGCGCCACCCCTCTTAACTAAGGAGGGGAATAACTCTCACTCGTTGGCCTGAAGTAGGCGTCGTTGCAGCGCAAACGGTCCTCGGAACGGCACGCTTTCTCACGTTCCAATACATCGGCAGCATCCCTGCGCGCCTGTTGTGCTAGGCGTCTGCTAGTGTTACGCTGATAACGGTATCAGAAATCTGAACAGTGTCGGTTCATTTGGCGTGAATTGGGCGCAGACGAGGAAGGCTCAACCAATGGCAGATCGCCTAGTGTGGGGCAATGCTAGTTTGACATTCGAGTTCGAGTGGTCTGCCGACGCAGCCCCGCGCATTGCTTCTGCCTCGGCCGGCCCCGTCCGGCTTGTCATGCCTCCAGGGCTACCTTTGGTGGATGTGGTCACGGCGAACGAGGGGCATGCCTCGGCGAGTGATCGGCTGGTCCACTCAGTCGTGGGTCAGGAAGCAAGGTATTCACGCCATAGCGAACAGATCCTGGACGGAACACGGACACTGGAACTGACAGTCGAATGTCCATGTTCCGGAATCGAGATCACCAGCCGTTTCACGATGCTGGATGACATTGCGGCGATACGATCTGAGGTCCTTGTCCTGAACATGGGGCTGAAGCCAATAGTGTTGCGATCTGTCACTTCGCTCACAGCATACATCGGTGGCGCTCTTACTGGTGCAGTTCGCGACTGGAACGTACACCATGGGTTGAATGACTGGCTTGGCGAGGGACGGTGGGTAAACGAGCCGCTTGATGACACCCAGTTCCCATCGTTGGGCGAGCAGTTGACAACCCATAATCCTCGTGGCGAATTCAGTGTGATCTCCTCCGGCACATGGTCGACCGGAAAGCATTTGCCGGTAGCGGGCATCTCATCTCGCCAGTTGGGCGCCAGTTGGGCGTGGCAGATCGACCACAATGGCGCGTGGCGGTGGGAAATCGGCAGCGACACGGCTAATGGCTATCTGGCGCTGTCCGGACCCACTGATACCGACCATCAATGGACAAAGGTTCTGCAACCGGGCGAATCATTCCCAACAGTGCCGGCCGTCCTGGCGCTGTCGGGCGATTTCACCACAGCCGTGGGAGAGCTGACGAAATTCAGGCGGCGCACACGGCGCACCCATCCCGACAACACGACCATGCAGGTCGTGTTCAACGACTATATGAACACTCTGGGCGGCGACCCAACGGCCGACAAACTGCTACCACTGGTGGGCGCCGCCGCGCAGGTGGGCGCAGAGATCTTCTGCATCGATGCTGGCTGGTACGACGACTCAGGCGATTGGTGGGACAGCGTCGGAGAGTGGCGCCCTAGCTCCACCAGGTTTCCGGATGGTTTTGGCAGGGTCATCCGCCTTATAAGGGACATGGGCATGGTGCCGGGTTTGTGGTTGGAACCGGAGGTAGTCGGAGTTCGCAGTCCGATTGCTAACGAACTACCCGACAATGCATTCTTTCAACGGCACGGCCAGCGGCTTGTGGAACATGGCCGGTATCACCTAGATTTGCGCCATCCTGCCGCCAGAGCATATCTCGACGATGTAGTTGATCGGTTGGTGGCGGATTTCAGAGTTGGGTATCTCAAGCTTGACTACAACATAAACCCAGGCGCGGGAACCGATTGTCAGGCGGACAGTGTGGGTGCCGGATTGCTCGACCACAACCGGGCACATCTCGATTGGCTGGACGGCATCCTCGCGCGGCATCCCAATCTCATCTTGGAGAATTGCGCTTCCGGCGGGATGCGGTCTGATTTTGCGATGCTGTCGCGCCTGCAGTTGCAGTCAACATCGGACCAACAAGACTACTTGCGATACCCACCCATAGCCGCAGCGGCGCCTTTGACTATGCTTCCAGAGCAGGCCGCGAACTGGGCGTACCCACAACCGAGCATGTCAAACGAGGAAATGGCCTTCTGTTTGTCGACAAGTCTGCTTGGGCGTTTTTACCTATCGGGGCACATCGACCAGATGAGCGACGACCAGCGCGCCTTGGTGACCGAGGCTGTTTTTGCCGCCAAGGGGATACGTTCACAAGTGGCCCGCTCCGTCCCGCTTTGGCCGCTCGGCCTGCCCAGCTGGGACGACAAATGGGTGGCACTGGGCCTGTCGACGGGCGACAACTTGCTCACAGCCGTGTGGAATCGTGGCTCGGCTGAACCCGCGGTGCTGGAACTTCCCCACCTGGCAGGAATGTCGCTGATCATCGATACCGTATTCCCCAGATACTTGCCCACCTGGGAGACGCTCTGGGACCCGACTACCGCGAGGCTGCACATTGATCCGGGACCTACACCAATTGGTGCCCGAGTATTTCGTCTTGGCGCCGTGACTCCGTCAAGGCGGGCGCAACAAATTGAAAACGGTGACGATGTCACCACAACAAGAAAGGTAAGTATCCAATGAAAACCATCCACCGCCGCGCCGCCGTAGTCACGGCACTCGCGGCCACTCTAATGCTGGCGTTGACGGGGTGCACCAATCCAGGTAGCACTACGCCGACCGCCGGCGGCTCGCCGGCGGCTTGGCCGGCAGAAGACACGAAACTCGACGGAGTGACGTTGACGCTGTGGGCCGCCCAGAACTCCAACCATGAAGCTGACGCTGTCATCTCCGGTTTTGAGCAGCTGACCGGCGCCAAGGTCAACGTTGTGACGATCCCCGATCCGTACGAGCAAGGGATTCAGACCAAGGTTGCCACTGGCGACAAGCCCGATCTGGCGTTCTGGCAGCCCACAGCGTCGATGCTGACAGCGCTCAACGCGACTCAGAACTTGATATCGCTCGACGGTGCGCCGTGGGTGTCAAACTACACGGGCAACTTGGCCAACATGACCGGAATCCTCAACAACACGCGCTATGCGGCCCTTGTCACCACGCCAGCCGTCATCGGCGTTTACTACAACAAAGATGTCTTCGCGGCGAACGGTGTAACCTCGACGCCGACCAACTGGGATGATTTCATCACGCTCGCCCAAACACTCAAGTCGAAAGGCGTCACACCGTTCTACGAGATGGGTGCCGACAGATGGGCGACCCAGTGGTGGGTCCAAGCGCAGTTGGCTGACGCTGCGAAGAGCGGCCTATGGGACCGTGTCAACGCCAACCAGGAGAAGTTCACCGATCCAACCATCCAGGGCGCAATCAACACATATCAGCAGTTGATCCAGGAAGGCCTGTTCAACTCTGACATTAAGACGGCAACCTTCGTCGACCAGGGCAATGCCCTCCTGAACGGTGACGCTGCGATGGCGATGCAGGTCAACAGCTTCTTCTCGGAGTTGCAGGCCGAGTCCACCACGGATGTTTTGAACCAGAAGATCGGCTTTTTCCCGATCTCCCCAACCGGTAACGTTGGTACGTACATCCCCGATCAGTCGAACGCCGTCGTCGCCTTCAACACCGGCAATGCGACTCAGGAAGCGGCCGCGAAGCAATTCCTCGAATACTGGCTCGGAAGCGGATACAACGCCTTCCTCTCTGACCAGAACACCGTGTCGCTGCTCAGCACAGCTGCCACACCGTCGACGGTACCAACGGCGCTGACAGATGTTGCCAAGGCGCTGGACACGTCAGTTGGTTCCATGCAGGCACTCGCGATCGCGAACCCGGACCTGTACATCAATCTCGCGAACATGATCCAGGGCACCATGACTCCCGTCCAGGTTGCCCAGACAACTCAGACGCAGTTTGCGCAGTTGGCGCAAGCTCAAGGAGCCCCTGGCTTCTGATTCTTCGCGCGGCAGAGTGGCCCGGGTGTTGCCGGGCCACTCCGCCATGAAGACCGAAAGTGAGACATTGTGACCGTTCCCACATTCTTGGCGCCGAGCCGACGAGCGACACACCGGCGAGTGGATCATCCGGCCTGGTTTCTCATTCCGGCCTTGGTTGTCTTGGTTGTCTTTTTCTTTGTGCCAACGATCTTCAATTTCGTTTACTCGTTCACGAATTGGTCGAGTTTCCATGCCGACATAAGGTTCGTCGGATTGAGCAATTTCGCCACATTGTTTACCACCGGCACGTTGGTCAACGACTTGCGCACAACGCTTGTCTACGCTGTGCTTGTCGCGGTTTTCCAAAACGTTGGCGGACTGGTTCTGGCGCTGGTTCTTGAGCGCGACACCAGGATCAACCGATTCGCTCGCGTGGCATTCTTTGTACCGGTGGTCATGTCGGCCCTGGCTGTCGGCTACATTTTTCAAGCCATGCTGAAGCCGACCGGAGCGCTGAACCAGATACTCGGGGCTTTCGCCGGTCACACTGTCAACATCGCCTGGCTCGGCTCCACCACCTGGACGATTGTGGTGGTCGCCCTTATCCACGGCTGGAAGTGGATGGGCCTGTCCATGCTCATTTACCTGGCGGGGCTGAAGACCATCAACGAGGACATCATCGAAGCTGCTCGTATCGATGGCGCGAATTGGTGGGCGACCTTCCGGTCGATCCGTTTTCCGCTTCTCGCGCCGGCGGTGACGTTCAATGTCGCCACTTCGCTGCTCGGCTCAATGAACGGTTTCGATATCGTCCAGGCCACGACCAGCGGCGGGCCGGGCGGAACCACAGAACTGCTGAACATTTTCATCTTCCGGACATTCGGCCAGGGGCTCTTCGCCCAAGCCACGACAATGAGCTTGACACTGTTCCTGATGGTCGGGATTCTTGCCTTCCCCGTCATATACCTCCTTCGCAGAAGGGAGCGTGTGCTATGAGCGACCCACTCGTCCGTGCTCTTGGCCGCCAAAAAGTGCATCCGCTCCGCGCCATTCAGCCAACGGTAGCCATCCTCCTCGTCGTCATACTGTTGGGCATCCCGTTCTGGCTTGTCTTCGTCACCGCCAGCAAAGACCAGGCCGAAGCCCTCAATCCCAGTATCTCGTTGCCAACCCATTGGCAGTTGTTCCAGAACTTCGCTACCGTCCTCAATCAGGGTCGCATGGTGCCCGCGTTCTTTGGCAGTCTGCTGATCATGGTTCCGTCCGTGTTCGGCGTTCTGCTGCTGGGGGCCATGGCATCGTGGATACTTGGACGCCGAAAAGGCAAGGCCGTTGCCTTTTTGTACGCACTTGGCATCAGCGGCATAGTTCTGCCTCCGGCCGTGGTCACCATCGTTCTTCTGCTGCGCGAAATCGGCCTGGCTGGCACCCCACAGGGCATGATCGGCGTCTACATGGGCATGTACATGTCCACTGTCATCTTCTTCGTTACCGGCTTTATTCGGACCATCCCCGTCGAACTAGAAGAAGCCGCGCGGGTTGACGGCGCCTCCCCCGTCAGCGTCTTCTTCCGTATCATCCTGCCATTGCTTGGCCCAACTCTCGCGACCGCAACGATTCTGATTTGCCTATATATCTGGAACGACGTCTTTTATGCGCTCTTCGTTATCGGCGGACGACTCGACACCCTGCCGCTTAACCTGTATCAAGTCGCCAGTGCCGGTCTTTACTTACAGAATTGGCACCTTATCTTCGCCTACATCATCCTCATGAGTCTTCCGCTATTGATCACCTTCACCCTTCTTCAACGTAGGATCATTTCAGGCATCACGAGCGGAGCAGTCAAGTAAACCAATAGCAAGTCCAGGGTGTCACTGACTATGCTTGACGCGACACCTGACAGACGAGGACATGAAAAACATGGTCAAACGACCTGTGATAAAGGACGTTGCGCGCAAAGCGGGCGTGTCCGTGCCAACCGTCTCGCGTGTGCTTCGTGACGCCCAGTATGTATCCGACGAAAAACGGGCACGCGTGCTGGAGGCGATAGACGACTTGGGGTTCCGCCCATCGGCTGCCGCTCGTGCGCTCGTATCCCGAGAACCCAAACTCATCGCCGTTATCGCCGGCAACACATCCCGTTATGGGTACGCCGAGACAATCCGGGGCATCGAAGAAAGCGCCCGCGCAGCCGGGTACATCGTCTCGATCACAGTTGTCGAAGCATCCGATGACCAAACCGTCGATCGTGCCATCAAACTCGTCCTCGACCAACCCCTGGCCGGGGTCATCGTCCTCAAGTTCGATCCGCCTGGCGTCGCTGCCCTCCGTCGCCTGCCCCCGTCAATCCCCATGGTCGCTGTCTCCGGCGTACGCGAGAACGGTGTACCCCAAGTGCTCATGGACGAAGCGGATGCTGCCGCCGAAGCCGTCCTCTATCTGCTTGGCCTTGGACACAACACCGTTCATCACGTACGAGTCCCGCCATCAAGAAAAGAAGACGGACGAACTGCCGGGTGGAGGCGAGCCTTGCGGCAACGTGGCGCAACAGTTCCATCTGTGATCGATGCCACCTGGGACCCGGCTTCTGGCCGAGACATCGGTCACCAACTGGCCTCAGATTCGTCCGTGACTGCCGTTTTCTGCGGCAACGATGAGATCGCCATAGGCGTGATGCGCGGGCTCGCGGACCGAGGTAAGACTGTTCCACGTGACATCAGCGTCGTCGGCTTCGACGACCATCCGCTCGCACAAATGTGGATTCCAGCACTCACGACTGTGAACCAGAACTTCCACAAGTTGGGTGAACAGGCGTACGAACTCCTCGACGCCGTCATGTCGGGCGAGCAGGTACATCGCCACATAACTCAAAGGCCGACACTCGTCATTCGCGACAGCACTGCGCCACCACGACCAGGCTCGAAGCCGACATCGCCAAAGCCGACAACACCGGCGACCTAGCTGGCGACCGCCAGGGCAGCCTTCTTTTCGCGCTGGTAACGGCGGTACAGCTCTTCTGTTGCCAGGGCCAGTTTCGTCACATTGACGTCCTCGCTCAACGGGAACAGGTAGAAGGTGTCGTCAAGGGTGTTGAGGTCGACGCAGTCGCCGCGCCCCTTGTAGTTGTATTCGGTGTGAGCGGCAATCAGCGCCTTGAC
Organism: Propionibacteriaceae bacterium; assembly: GCA_009778875.1. GTDB lineage: Bacteria > Actinomycetota > Actinomycetes > Propionibacteriales > Propionibacteriaceae > WRGV01. The sequence continues at coordinate 12,341 of WRFI01000038.1, forward strand.
GGGCCAGTCAACGGTGAACTCCTCGCCGTCCCATTTGCCCGTCAGTTTGAAGCCGTCCATGCCGTGCGTGAGGTGCCCGTTTTCCGGAAAAACCACAAACCCCTTGGCGTTGGGCAGCGATTCAATGCGAACCGGCGTGTCAACGGAGTACGTCCCGTCGGCCACCTCGCGGGCAACGTTGGCGCGCTGCCATTCGTACCAGTCGGGGATGTGCGGGAATTCCGTGTCGCCCGATTCGGCCGCCAACTCACCCAGTTCGCTCATCTGCCACGCTTTGCCGCAGGCGCCGCAAGTCAACGTCGTCCCCGATGACGTCATGCGGTATTCGGTGTTACAGGCGGGGCACTGGTACAGCAACCGGTGCAGGCCCTCGGCCCGCTTGCCGTCCTTGACGCGCACCCCACGGGCCTTCTGCCAGGCGAAATCGTCATAGGTGAAGGCGTCGGACAGCCGGGCGTTGATCTCATCAACCGGCAGTTCACGCACCTCGTCTGTTGTCAGAAGCAGCTTCACGTCGGCCTCGATGGGCCTGACGCCGTGCACTTTTCCATGCCAGGCCGGAGCGCTCACATGGTGTCCGTGCATGATCGCTGTGACCACAGGCATATCCATCGACTTGACCATGCTGCCCAGGGACGACGGCAAGTCCGATGCCGTGCCGCACAAGGCGTAGCGAGCTTCGGGATACATCACCATGACGTCGCCGAAATCGCGTGCCGCGAGGATGTTCTTGACCATGTGCCGGTTGTGGGTGAACTTACGTGTGCCGATGCCGCCGACGCGACGCAGCAGGCCCTCCATGCCGATGAAGCCGTCGACGGCGATCACATAATTGGCCCGGTGCGGGAAGGTAACCTTCGTCGTCACCGTGAAATCCAGGAAGGCGTTGTGGTTGCACAAAAGAAAGTACGGGCCTTTGAGGTTCTTCGGCATGCCATTCCAGTTGACCTTTGAGCGACGCCAAAGCGCCCTGGGGTAAGTGGCGGCCCAGATCACTGGCGTCAGAACAGCCCACTGACGCCGCGGTGGCGCAACCATGTCAAAGCGTGCAAAGTCGCCGATCATGAACGTCTCACTCTCTAATGTAGGACGGGCGGCGTTCAACCCATGGCCGGATCTTTGTTCCCGGCAACTGTTGATACTAGCGCACAGCACCAAGAGGTTCCACATC
>WRFI01000039.1 GCA_009778875.1 Propionibacteriaceae bacterium
ATGACGAGTTCGCGGCGGTCACCGGTTTGGATACCTCGGACGAGTGGATCCGCACCCGCACCGGCATTGAGACGCGACGCATCTGCACCGACGAGACCCTGACGGAGCTTTCCACCGCCGCCGCCCGTCAGGCTTTGGGCAACGCCAAACTGGGTGCCGACCAGATGGACTACCTGATTGGGGCCACCATCGGCGGCGACAAGCGCACCCCGGCGCTGGCGTGCATGGTGGCCGAGCAGCTGAAAGTGGAATGCCCGGCCGTCGACCTCAACGGCGGGTGCGTCGGCTTCATGTACGCGCTGAGCTATGCGGAGGCGCTGATCGCCGCCGGGCGGGCCCACAACGTGCTGATTGTTTGCGCCGAAAAGATGTCGGCCCACATGAACTTCTTGGATCGGTCCACGTCGGTGCTGTTCGGTGACGGTGCCGCCGCTGTCGTGGTGACGCAGGGCGAAAGCCTAGAATACATCCGTCTTGGCACCGTGCCTGATAGTCACGCCATCTCGATGCCAAACCGCATGATGGGAAACAACCCGTGGGCGGTGGGCGAAGACACCGAGCCGATTCTGACCATGGACGGACAAAAGGTGTTCAAGTTTGCCGTCAAGGCCGTGCAGGAAGAGGTGACCCGCGCCCTTGACACCTTGCACCTGACGTCGGACGACATCGATCTCTATTTGCTGCACCAAGCAAATGGACGAATCATCGATTCGGTGATTCAACATTTGGAACTTGACACAGATAAGTTTCCCCGGATTATCCAAGAGTACGGAAACATGTCGTCCGTGTCGGTCCCAACTTTGCTGCACGAACTGGTTCAGCAAGGTCAAATCAAAGCTGGCCAGCGGCTGCTGCTCTGCGCGTTTGGCGCTGGTCTGACGTACGGAACGTGCGTCATCTCGTGGGAGTAACCCCCACAAAACCCGCACCCTGATATGGAGGAAATAATGCTAGAAACAGTCACCGATGTCATCCGCGATTACAAATCCGACCCGTCGCTGGTCGTCACCCCCGAGACGCCTTTCTCGTCTTTCGGCCTGGACTCGCTGGAAGAAGTCGAGCTGATCATGAAGGTTGAGTCAGTCACCGGCATCAGTGTTGAAATGGACGGCGAAATCCTCACGGTCGCCGATCTGCTGGCCCTGCTTGAAAAGGCCGCGTGAATGTTGCGCTCGCCGATCTGTGACCTTTTGGGCATCAAGTACCCGGTTTTCCAAGGGGCGATGGCCTGGATTGCCGACGCCGATCTGGCGGCGGCAGTTTCCAACGCCGGCGGTTTGGGCATCATCGCGGGCGGCAGCGCGCCGGTCGACATTATCCGGCAGCAGGTGCGCAAATGCCGCACGTTGACGGATAAGCCTTTTGCCGTCAACATCATGCTGATGAGCCCGGCTGCCCCCGACATCGCCCAAATGGTGGTCGAGGAAAAAGTGCCCGTCGTGACCACGGGCGCGGGCAGCCCGGCCAAATACATGGCAGCCTGGCAAGGCGCCGGCATTAAGGTCATTCCGGTCATCCCGTCCTCCGGCATCGCCAAGTCTGTCGAGCGTTACGGCGCGGTGGCGGTCGTCGCCGAGGGCGGCGAATCCGGTGGCCATGTGGGCGACCTGACGACAATGGCGCTCGTCCCGCAGGTGGTCGACGCCGTCACCATCCCGGTGCTGGCGGCCGGCGGCATCGGCGACGGACGCGGCATGGCAGCGGCCTTCATGCTGGGCGCGTCGGGCGTGCAGATGGGCACCCGTTTCCTGGTGGCCAAAGAATGCAACGTGAACCCGGTTTACAAGCAGAAGATAATTGCCGCCAAAGACATCGACACGATCGCCACCGGCAAGCGCCTGGGTCACCCGGTGCGCGGGCTGAAGACGGCATTCTCGCGGCGCTTCTTCGAAATGGAATACGACCCGACCGTCAGCAACGAAGACCTGGAAAAGTTCGGCGAGGGCGCGCTGCAGGCAGCGGCGATCCGCGGCGACGAAGAGCACGGCGCCTTCATGGCCGGGCAAATCGCCGGCCTGGTGAAGCAAGAGCAAACCTGCGCCGAAATCATCGAAGAAACCGTCGGCGAAGCCGAGGCTCTGCTGAAAGGTGCCGGCAAATGGGTCGTTTAGCTCTGGTGTTTGCCGGGCAGGGGTCGCAGCGTGTCGGCATGGGACACGATCTGTATGCGACGTCGCCCGCGGCACGCGAGGTTTTCGACCGCGCCGAGGCTGCCTGGCCCGGTATTCAGGCGCTCTGCTTCGAGGGTCCAAAAGACGCCCTCAACCAGACGATCAACACCCAGCCCTGCCTTTTTGTGACGGACCTGGCCTGCGCCGCCGCGTTGACGCAGGCAGGCGTGCAGGTGGACGGGGCCGCCGGCTTTTCCCTCGGCGAGGTGGCGGCGGCGACCTTCGTCGGATTGATGAGCCAAGCGGACGGGTTCGAGTTCGTCCGCCAACGCGCCAGGGCAATGGACGCCTGTGGAAAGGAGATTCCCCTCCTTAGGAGGGGTGGCGGCGGAGCCGACGGGGTGGTCGAAAGCCAAGCGCCAACCGGAGCAATGCTAGCGGTTCTGGGCCTGGACCGCGCAACGGTCGAGGCGGTCGCGGCAAGTGTTGACCGGGCGTGGCCCGTCAACTACAACTGCCCGGGACAAATCGCCGTCGCCTGCGCGATTGATTCGGTGGACGATCTGGCCGCGGCAGTCAAGGCGGCCGGCGGCAAGTCGATGCGCCTGGCGGTCAGCGGCGCATTCCACACCCCGATGATGGACGCCGCCGCCGCCGAGTTGGCGCAGCTGACGGCGCGAATGGTATTCGGCAAACCAAGCGTCCCCCTCTACGCCAACATGACGGCCGAGCCCTACGGCGACCCGAAGGTGTTGCTGGCGCAGCAGGTCAACCACCCGGTGCGCTGGCAAGACACCATCGAGCGCATGATCTGCGACGGCTTCGACCGCTTCGTCGAGGTGGGGCCGGGCACCACGCTGTCGGGTTTCATCTGCCGGATCAACCCAGACGTGCAGGTTTTGAATGTCTCGGACGCCGCCGGCCTAGCCGGAGCAATTCCCCTCCTTAGTAGGGGAATGGAGGACCACCCCGTCGGCTCCGCCGCCACCCCTCCTAAGGAGGGGAATTTATCAGGAACCACCCCGGCGCTTCACGCCACCCCTCCTAAGGAGGGGAATTTATCAGGAACCACCCCGGCGCTTCACGCCACCCCTCCTAAGGAGGGGAATTTGCTCAGCCTTAAAGGACGCCACGCCGTCGTGACGGGCGGGTCGCGCGGCATCGGCCGGGCGGTGGCAGTCGCTTTGGCCCGGCAGGGCGCGGACGTGAGCATCATCTACGCCGGGCAGGCCGACGCCGCCGACCAGGCGTGCGCCGAGGCGGCGGAGTTCGGCGTTTCGGCCAAGGCCTACCAGTGCGACGTTTCCGATTGGGAGCAAACCAAGGCGGTGTGCGAAACCATCGTGGCCGATCGCGGGCGGGTCGATATCTTGGTCAACAATGCCGGCATCGTCAAGGACGGTTTGATGATGCGGATGTCGGAGGCCGACTTTGACGCCGTTATCGCCGTCAACCTGAAGGGCGCATTCAATATCACCCGTCACCTGCTGCGATCGCTGCTGGCCTCGCCGTGCGGACGGATTATCACCGTTTCGTCCGTCGTAGCGGAAATGGGCAACGTCGGCCAAACCAATTACGCCGCCGCCAAGGCCGGTTTGATTGGTTTCACGAAATCGTTGGCGCGGGAGGTGGCCGGCCGAGGCGTCACCTGCAATGTCATCGCGCCGGGTTTCATCGAAACCGATATGACGGCCAAGTTGAGCGAGTCGGTGGTGGCCAACCTGGCCGGAATGATTCCGCTGAAGCACATGGGCACCCCGGCCGATGTGGCGGGGGCAGCGGTTTATTTGGCGTCCGATCTGGCCGCCTATGTCACGGGGGAAGTATTAGCCGTCGACGGCGGAATGTGGATGTGAGGGAACAAATGAAACAAGTGGTTGTGACGGGCCTGGGCGTGATCTCGCCCGTCGGCAATGATGTGGACAGCACATGGGACGCCCTGATCAGCGGACGACATGGCATTGGTCCGCTGACGCGGTTCGACGCCACCGGTCTGAAAGCCAGCCTGGCGGCCGAGATCAAAGACTTCGACCCGGCGCCCTACCTGGAGCCGTCCGAAGCCAGGAAAATGGACCTGTTTTCGCAATACGCCATGGTGGCCGCCGTTCAGGCGATGACCGACTCCGGACTGGCCGGCAATATCGAGCCGTCCCGATTTGGCGTCTACATCGGTTCTGGGACGGGCGGCATTTCCACCGAGATCCGCGAAACAACGGTCCTGCTGAACGAGGGCGCGAACCGCATTTCGCCGTTCTTTGTGCCGATGATGATTGTCAACATGGCGGGGGCCTTGGTGGCGATGCGGTTCGGCGCCAAGGGCCCGAACCTGCCGGTGGTGACGGCCTGCAGCAGCGGCACAAATGCCATCGGCGAGGCATTCCGGGCAATCAAGGTGGGTGCCGCCGACGCCATCTTGACGGGCGGGGCCGAGGCTTCGATCAACCCGCTGGCCGTCGGCGGTTTCGCCAATGCCATGGCGCTGACCAAAGCCACCGACCCGGACCGGGCGTCGATCCCCTTTGACAAGGAACGCTCCGGTTTCGTCATCGGCGAGGGCGCGGGCGTCATCGTCCTTGAGGAATTGCAGCATGCCCGGGCGCGGGGCGCCCACATTTACGCCGAAATCGTCGGTTACGGAAACACCTGCGACGCGTATCACATGACGGCCCCCCAGCCCGACGGGGAGGGTGCGACCGCCATGATCAAGCTGGCTTTCGACGAGGCCGGGATTTCCGCCGACGAGCATTTGTACATCAACGCCCACGGCACGTCGACGCCGTTGAACGACAAGACGGAAACGAAGGCCATCAAGCAGGCTTTGGGCGATGCGGCATATGACGTCGTGATTTCGTCCACCAAATCGATGACCGGGCACATGCTGGGCGCGGCCGGCGGGCTGGAGGCAATTGCCGCCATCAAAGCGCTGCAAACCGGCATCGTCCCGCCGACCATCGGGCTGCGCGAGCCCGACCCGGAATGCGACCTCGAGTACGTGCCCAATCAGGCGCGAAAGATGGACGTGACGGCGGCGCTGTCGATTTCGCTTGGCTTCGGCGGCCATAACGCCGGCGTCCTTTTCAAGGCGATCAAGGAGTGATGCTGCAATGGACAGGCAAGAATTGATGACGATCCTGCCGCATCGTCCGCCGATGCTGCTGGTCGACGAGGCCCACATGGAGGGTGACACTGCCGTCGGCACATACACCGTGCGGGGCGACGAGTTTTTCCTGCAGGGGCATTTCCCCGGGCAACCAACCGTGCCTGGCGTCATTTTGTGCGAAATGATGGGGCAAACCAGTTGCGTCCTGATGGCCGATCAGATCAAGGGGAAGTTGACCCTATTCGCCGGTTTGGATAAGGTGCGCTTCCGGCGCACCGTCCAGCCGGGTGACACGATCACATTCACGACCCGTCAAACGGGCAGCAAGGCGATGTTCCATTTCGTCGAGGGCACCGGCAAGGTTGGCGGCGAGGTGTGCGTGACGGCCGAATTGTCTTTTGCTCTGGTCGAGAAAGGCAGTGATAAGTGACCGCCCGCGAGCGAATCGACGAATTCCTGGACCCCGGCAGTTTCGTCGAGCTGGACGCCCTCGTGGAGCACCGCGCGACGGCCTTCGGCGTCGACCGAACCCACCCCGCCGGCGATGGCGTGGTGACGGGCTACGGCACGGTGGACGGGCGCACGGTGTGCGTCTACGCCCAGGATTTCACGGTTTTCGGCGGTTCGGTGGGCGAGGAGCACGGCCGCAAAATCACCAAGGTACAGGATTTGGCGCTGCGGATCGGGGCGCCCATCGTCGGCATTTTGGACGGTGGTGGTGCCCGAATTCAGGAGGGTGTGGCAGGGCTCACCCAATTCGCCGAGATTTTCCGTCGCAATGTCGCCGCCAGCGGAGTAATCCCCCAGATATCGTTGATCTGCGGCCCGTGCGCCGGCGGGGCCGTGTATTCGCCGGCCTTGACCGATTTCATCGTCATGGTCGATGGCACCAGCCACATGTTCATCACGGGCCCGGATGTCATCACCGCCGTCACTGGCGAGCAGGTCAGCTTCGACGAGCTGGGCGGCGCCACAACCCACACGCAGCGTTCCGGTGTGGCCCATTTTTCGGCGGCGGATGAAACCGCCGCCATGGATTACGTCAAAGCGCTGCTGAGCTATTTGCCGTCCAACAACCTGACCGACCCGCCAGTTTTCGAATCAGCCCCGGCCACCCTGGACGTCAGCCCAATCGACGAGGAATTGGACTCGATCATCCCCGATTCGGATTCGGTGCCCTACGACATGGGTGCGGTGGTTCGCACGGTGCTGGACGACGGCGAATTCCTGGAAATCCAGCCCGATTACGCGCCAAACATTCTGATCGGTTTCGGACGGGTCGAGGGTTACAGCGTCGGCGTCATCGCCAATCAGCCCCTCGCCATGGCCGGGACGCTTGACATTTCGGCGGCCGAAAAGGCCGCCCGGTTCGTCCGCACCTGCGACATGTTCGCGATACCGGTGTTGACGTTCGTGGACGTCCCCGGGTTCCTGCCGGGCACCGATCAAGAGTGGAACGGCATCATCCGGCGCGGCGCCAAGCTGATCTACGCCTATGCTGAGGCGACCGTCCCGTTGGTCACCGTCATCACGCGGAAGGCCTACGGCGGGGCATACATCGTGATGGGTTCGAAGCAGCTCGGCGCCGACATCAACCTGGCCTGGCCGAGCGCCCAGATCGCCGTCATGGGGGCGGCCGGCGCCATCAACATTTTGGGCCGAAAGGCGCTGGCGAAGTTGCCACCGGAGGAACAAGACGCCGAGCGCGCCCGCCTGATCGCGGACTACGAGCACACACTGATCAATCCGTACGAGGCGGCCAAACGCGGCTTCCTCGACGCCGTCATCCGTCCCGCCGACACCCGCACCCAAGTGACCTTGGCGTTGCGGGCGCTGCGCACCAAGCGCGCCACCAACCTGCCGCGCAAGCACGGAAACATACCGCTGTGAGGAGGACGAAATGACCGTTTTGGATGTCGATCAGGCAGCCCCCGAGGCGCCGTTTGTCCGCGTGGTCCGCGGGAAACCGACCGTCGAGGAGCTCGTCGCCCTGGTGACGGGCCTGATGGTGCTGCAGGACACGCCCGCGCCCGTCCAGCAGTCGGCCAAGGCTCGCTCGGCCTGGACGGATCGCGCCACTTTGCTGAACGCCCACCCCTTCCGGAGGACGTCCGGCGACTGGCAGCACTCGGCCGCACGTTGATTGAGGCGGCCTGATCTGCTAGCGTTGACACGCGTTTTCCCCCATAGCTCAATTGGCAGAGCATCTGACTGTTAATCAGAGGGTTACTGGTTCGAGTCCAGTTGGGGGAGCTTTTTAGGAGGGGTGACGGCGGAGCCGTTCTTGACGTGCGCAGGAAAGTGACCAACCACGGGGAATAGACTCATGTCATAGCACTTAGTGAGGAGTGGAAAATGTCACTGGATTACCTAACTGTTGTTGAGCAGGCGCGCCTGGTGGCGTCCCGGCAGGTCAGCTCGCGTGAGCTGGTCGAGCACTCGCTTGGGCTGATCGCCCGTCACAACCCTGACCTCAAAGCATTCACCAACGTGATGGTGGACGAAGCCCAGGCCCAGGCCGACGAGCTGGACGGGCGGCTGGCCCGCAGCAACGAGACCGTCGGCCCGCTGCACGGCGTCCCGATTGCCATCAAGGAAGAGTACGACGTCAAGGGGCAGCGGACGACGTTCGGCACCAACGCCGTCAGCCGTCCAGCCAAGGCCGACTGCGAAGCGGTGCGGCGTCTTCGGGCCGCCGGGGCCGTCATCATCGGCAAGACGGCGATGCCGGAGTTCGGCCAGTGGCCGTTCACCGAGTCGACGACCTACGGCTACACCCGCAACCCGTGGAATCGCGCCTATTCGACGGCCGGCTCCAGCGGGGGGACGGCCGCAGCGGTGGCGTCGGGCATGGTGGCGGCCGGCATCGGTGGGGACGGCGGGGGCTCGATCCGTCTGCCGTCAGCCTGGTGCGGCCTGTTCGGCGCGAAGGTGCAGCGGGGGCGCGTCAGCCCGGCCCCCAACAAGGCCTTGTGGCGGGCGCTGGGCGTGCTTGGCCCGTTGGCCCGGACCGTCGCCGACAGCGCGCTGATGCTCGACGTGATGGCCGGCAGCCTGCCCTCCGACAAATACCAGGTCGAACCGTGGGCCGAGCCGCTCAGCACCGTCATCACCAGGGAACCCCGGCGTTTGCGCATTCTGCTGACGGAAGCCGCGCCCGGTGCGGCGCCCGAGCTGGAGGCCCAGACGCGGGCGGCGTTGCACCGCACGGCCGACACCCTGGCCCGCCTTGGCCATGACGTCATCGAGGGCGAGTTGCCGGAGTACAAGCCCGGCATCGCGATGATCGGCCAAATGGCCGGCGGGGTGACGGACGAGTTCAAGCAGATCGATTCCGTCCGCCTGCTGGAGGCGAGGACGCGGCACGCCGCCCCGCTGTACCGGCTGGTCAGCCCGGTGTCCACGATCGCCGAGGACAGCGCCGACGCTTTGGCGGCAAAGATGTTCACCGTCTTTGACACCTATGACGCGATCCTCATGCCGGTGACGGCGCACCCGCCGCTGCGCCTGGGCGTCCTGGACGGTCAGGGCCTCATCGGGACGATCAGGAAGTCCCTGGCGTTGACGGCCTACACCGCCGCCTGGAATGTGCTCGGCAACCCGGCGGCGTCCATCCCAGCCGGATTCACCGCCAACGGTTTGCCGCTGGCCGTGCAACTGGTCGTCGCCCCAATGGGTGAGCCGCTGATGTTCCAGGTGGCCGCCCAACTGGAGCAAGCCGCCCCCTGGGCGGGCCGTCACCCCACCCTGTGATGGCGCGGGTTGCACACCACTAGTCGGGGCGCACGGGCAGGTTGAAACTCTTGCGGACTTGGGCAATCAGCTCGGGCGCCAGGGCGAACGTCCCTTCGCTCAGCGTGACCATGACACCCATGTCCGCGCGCGCCCCTGACACGACTTGCGCGCCGGTCAGGTTGACGGCGAACTTGGCCAACCCGCGCAGGCTGGCCATGGCCTCCGCGCAGGTGGCGACCACAATGTAGGGCTGGCCTTGGACGTCCGTCATGACAGGGGTAAGCGCCGACGTCGGGTTGGTGGAACTCGGCATAAAGACGGTGCGGGCGAGGAACGCCATGACGAGGTACTCGAAAGTGCACTCGCCACGCTGCGCGGCGTGCGCCAGCACATCGAAGTCGGCGTATTCGCCACTGTCCCCTACGGCCACAACGCCAGTCTAGTGTTGTGGCATTTGTTGGCGCTACCGCGGTCAGCCCAGGACGTCTGCCGCGACCGCCATGTTCTCCGCTTCCTCCTCGGCGTCCTCGAAACAGTCCGCCCGGGAAAGCGCGGCCCGGCGCGTCAAGATGATGCTAGCCGAGACCAGGATCATGGCGGCACCGTAGATGAACGGCACCCAGATTGAGGTGACGTGAGCGAGCATGGTGCAAAGCGGCGGGGCGATCGCACCGCCCAGGAACCGGCAACCGGAATACGTGGACGACGCCACCGGGCGCGGCAACGTCGATGCTTCCATGGAGCATTCTGTCAGGACGGTGTTGAGCAGCCCCAGCGGGATGCCAGCGACAACCACACAGGCGATCAGCCCGGCCACCGAGTTGACCACCAATGCCGCGGCGACCAGCACGAGCGCCAGCAGAACCTCGGCCATCAGCAGAATTGACGTGCGGCGCAGGCGCATCGTCAGCCGCGGCGCCACCAGCACCGCCGAGACGGCCAGCAGGGCGCCCCAGCCGAAGAACACCAGGCCCAGCATGATCGGGTCGGTCACGCCGAGACGGGCCAGGGCGAAAGGCGGGAAGGCCAGCGTGGTGAAGAACGCCATGTTGTAGAAGAAGGCCGCCGCACCCATGGTGCCCATGCCGGGGTCCTTGAGGGCCTTGAACGGCGCCGACACTCTCACCGGTTCTGGGTGGACGTTGTGGCCGTTCTTCAGCATCAGTGAGACGGCGACGATGCCGACCGCCATCAGCACCGCGGTGCCGGCAAAAGGCCCCCGCCAGGTGACGTTGCCGAGCAGCCCGCCGGTCAGCGGGCCGAAGGCGAAGCCGACGCCCAGAGCCGTCTCATACAAGATGATCGCCGCCGCCGAACCGCCGGTCGCCGCCGACACGATGGCGGCCAGGGCGGTCGAGACGAACAAGGCATTGCCGATTCCCCAGCCGGCGCGGAACCCGATGATCGGGGCGACGGACGGGGCCAGCGCGCAAGCCGTCGAAAAACCCACCACCAACGCCAGGCCAATCAGCAGTGTCAGCTTGGTGCCGATGCGGCTCGACACCCAACTGGTGAAGAACATCGCCACGCCGGTCAGCGCCAGATATGTCGTGAACAGCAACTCCGACTGCGTCTGCGTGGCGTTCAGCTTGCCCGCGATGGTCGGCAGGATCGGGTCAACCAATCCGATGCCCATGAACGAGACGACGGCCGCGAAGGCCACCGCCCACACTGCGCCGGGCTGGCTTTTCAGCGCCGACAGGGGGGAAGTTCTGGTTGTCTGGGCGATTGCGGTGGCCACGAAGGGTATGTCCTTTCAGTTGATCAAGTCTGGGCAGGGCGCGGCCAACCGAGGGCGATGAAGGAAATCGTCGACGGGGAGCGATCGCTCAACCCAACGGCCCATTGTAGTCGACGCCCCAAAAAGGATTCCCCTCGCGGGAGGTGGCGGCGGAGCCACGGAAAATTCCCCTCTGGGGAGGGGTGGCGGCGGAGCCGACGGGGTGGTCCTCCAAGCGTGTGCGGGAAGGCGGCCACGGAAAATTCCCCTCTGGGGAGGGGTGGCAGTCGCGAAGCGACTGACGGGGTGGTTGACGCGGCGGGCTCCAGCCGGCCCGAGCGCACAGGCACCGTACTCGACGCGTGGTCAAGTGGCCACCAGGCCTGGGCAGGCGTCTGCGCCGTCGCCAGCTCGAACCGGCGTTCCGCCCGCCATGTCAACCGGCGGAGCCAGCGGAGTGAATTCCCCTCTGGGGAGGGGTGGCAGTCGCGAAGCGACTGACGGGGTGGTCCGCGAGGGGTGCAGCGCCCCAGCCACGGAAGATCTTGCGGCTACGCCCCCGGTGCTGAGGCTGGTGACGCCGGTTCCAAACCCGTCCCCCGCCACTTGGCGATGGCCCGCATCACCTGGTAGATGACGATGGCGCCGATGGCTCCCAGCGCGATGCCGGAGAAGTCGGCCTTGCCAAAACTGACGGTGAAGTTGGCGATGCCCATTACCAGCGCGACGGCGGCCGTCATCAGGTTGACGGGGGTGCCGAAATCGACCTTGTTCTCGACCCAGATGCGGGCACCCAACAGGCCGATCATGCCGTACAGCACAGTGCCTGCGCCGCCCAACACACCGGCCGGGATCGTCGCGATCAGGGCGCCGAACTTCGGGCACATCGACAGCACCAGGGCCGTGCCGCCGGCCACCCAATAAACCGCCGTCGAGTAGATCTTCGTCGCCGCCATCACGCCGATGTTCTCGGCATAAGTCGTCGTACCGGAACCGCCGCCGATACCGGCCAGTATCGTGGCGACACCGTCGGCCAGCAGCGCGCGGCCCGTGGTGGCGTTGTAGTCCCTGCCGGTCATCAACGAGACGGACTTGATGTGACCGATGTTTTCAGCCATCAGGACCAGCACAACCGGCAAGAACAGGCCTAGCACCGTCCAGTCGGCCTGGGGCGTCGTGAACGTCGGGAAGCCGATCCAGTGAGTGTCGGGCGACGTCACCAGCGAGAAGTCGAGTTGCTTGGGCGTGACGCCAACGGCGTCCTGGATGGCGGCCGCGATGTAGCCGACGATGACGCCGATCAGAATGGAAAGACGCCCGATCATGCCCTTGAACAGCACCGTGACAAGCAGAATCGCGGCGATGGTGATGAAGGCCGTGGTCTTGGCGCTGGCGACGTTGTTCCAGGCAGACGGAGCCAGGTTGAAGCCGATCAACATGACGATGGCACCCGTCACCACCGGTGGCATCATCTTCTCGATCCACGCCGGGCCGATGAAGTGCACCAATGCACCGACGAGCGCCAGCAAAATACCAGCCGCCAACACGCCGAACGCCGCCACCGCGTAGTTGCCGGTGTGGTCTGCGCCCACGACGCCAACGATCGGGGCGATGAAGGCGAACGACGAGCCGAGGTAGCTGGGCAGTCGGTTGCCGGTGATCAGCAAGAACAGCATCGTGCCGATGGCCGAGAAGAACAGCGTCGTCGCCGGCGGGAAGCCTGTCAGCAACGGCACGAGGAAGGTGGCGCCAAACATGGCGACCACATGCTGCATGCCCATGCCGATGGTGAACGGCCAAAACAGGCGTTCGTCAGGCTTGACGACCTCGCCCGTTGCGATTTGGCGTCCGTCGCCGTGAAGTTTCCAGATGGCCATGAGTGTTCCTTCCGAAGAAAACGGTTACTGTCGAGCGGTAACCTGGCTCGAACACTTCTGGCAGTCGTTGCCAGGCCCAGACCTAAAGCCTATGCGGTCGGCATTCCCAGGTTCCACACAGCCCACGGTCCGTCACACATTTGTTACGCGGTCTGAGGCGCCGCCGGTTGACATGGCGGGCTCTTGGTGATGGGGGCGGACTCTTGGGGAGAGTTGTTCCGTCGCGGGGCGCGTTCCGGGAGACGATGCCTGCGGCATCTTATCGTCTCCCTACACTCTGGGGGCTCCGCCTAACCCGGCGCTCCTTCGGACCGCAGCGGGTATACCCCCAAGGCCCCGCTCGTGGAACAACTCCCCCCAACAGCCCGCTGTGGAACCCAGGCCGGTTGACATGGCGGGCGGAACGCCGGTTCGAGCGCCGCAGCCAGGGAAAATTCCCCTCTGGGGAGGGGTGGCAGTCGCGAAGCGACTGACGGGGTGGTCGGTTACCGTTCTGCACACGCTTGGAAAACCACCCCGTCGGCTCCGCCACCCCTCCCCAGAGGGGAATTCACTCCGGCGTCTGCGTCGTCGCCAGCTCGAACCGGCGTTCCACCCACCGCGTCAACCGGTCCGATCGCTAGACTTGGCCGCATGACCAGTTTGTTCGACCCCATCGTGCTTCGTGATTTGACCATCCGCAACCGGGTTTGGCTGCCGCCCATGTGCCAGTATCAGGCCACTGACGGGGTGCCCGACGATTGGCACCTGGTGCATTACGGTGCCCGGGCTGCCGGTGGTTTCGGTCTGATCA
>WRFI01000040.1 GCA_009778875.1 Propionibacteriaceae bacterium
CATGATCGCCAAGGCGACCAACGGGCTGCCGATGCCGCCAGCCGTGTCTGTCGGCCCCGGGGACGACGCGGCCTGCTTCCTGCTGGACGGGTCGGCTGTCGTCAGCACCGACATGTACGTCCAGGGTGTGCATTTTCGTACCGAATGGTCGGACGCCGGCGACATCGGACGCAAGGTGGTCGGGGCGGCGGTTGCCGACATTGAGGCGATGGGCGCCTGGCCTGTCACGCTGCTGGTGGCGCTGGGCATGCCGCGCGACACCGACGAGGCCTGGTACGAGGCTTTCATCGACGGTGTGCGGCAGGAGTGTGTGCGGGCCAATGTGACACTGGTCGGCGGCGACCTGTCGATGGCGCCGCAGATCGTCGTCACGGTGACCGTCGTCGGCCAGACCGGGTCGGTGGCGCCGGTGACGCGCGGCGGCGCCCGGCCGGGGCAACTGGTGGCGATGACGGGCCGGCTGGGCTGGGCGGCCGCCGGCCTGGCGGCGCTGGGACGGGGCTTCCGCTCACCCAAAGCGGTGGTGGCCGCGCACCGGTTCCCGCTGGTGCCCTACGGGGCGGGACGTGAGGCCGCCCTGGCCGGAGCCACCGCCATGATCGACGTCTCGGACGGTCTGTTGGCCGACCTGGGACACATCGCGGACGCCTCCGGCGTGGCCATCGACATAACCACATCGAAGCTCGAGGTCGGTGAGCCGGTGGCCGCCGTGGCACAGGCCCTGGGCGTCGACCCGCTGGACTACGTGCTAAACGGCGGCGAGGACCACGCCCTGGTGGCCACCTTCGCCTTGGGCGACGTCCCCGCGGGCTGGACGGTCATCGGGCACGTGTTCGAGCCGTCCGCGGGCCTCGGGGTCGGGGTGCTGGTGGACGGTCACCCCGCCCACGCTGGCGGCTGGACGCACTTTTGATGTGACCCACCACCAAGCTGTGCGAACGTGCTATTCTTGCCCACATGGCATCCCGCGTGTCTTCCCCGACGCGGTCGCGCTCCAGCACCTCTGGAGCCGCGTCCACGCGATCGGCCACGCGCCCGGGTTCATCGACGAAACGTCCGGCGTCGTCCGCTCAGTCACACCGCACCAAACCGGCGCGTCCCAACCTTTTCGTCCGGGCCTTTGTCGGTCTGGCCCACCTGATGGGACGCGGCGTGCGGGCGATCGGACGCGGTGCCCGCGACATTGATCCGGCGGTGCTGCGCGATGGTGCCGGCCTGGTGATATTGCTGATCGGCATACTGGTGGCGGTTGAGTACTGGGGCCATGTCGGCGGTATTTTCGGCACCGGTGTCAGGATGGTTTTCGGCACGCTGATCGGGTCGCTGAGCTATGCGCTGCCAGCACTGCTGCTGTTGATGACCATCCGCACGATGCGTGACCCGGTGGCCAACGGCCCGGTGGGACGTCAAATCATCGGCTGGCTGGTGCTGATGCTCGGTGTGGCGGGCTTCGTCAATCTGTTCCACACGCCGCTGCCCGCGCCGTCGGACGCCCCGCTGATGCGGGCGTGGGGCGGCATCATCGGCTATCTCAGTTCGTCCTTGTTGTCGCAGATAATGCCCAACTGGCTGGCCGGGGTGGTGTTGGCCGTCGTCGCGCTGTTCGGCCTGCTGGTGATCATCGGCCGCCCGGTGCGTGAACTGACCAGTGGTGCCGGGCAGGGCGTCACCCGCTTCCGGGGGTGGCTGGGGGCCCGGGCTGAAGACCGTCGGGTGGCAGCGGAAGAGCGCCAGCGGGCGGTTGAGGCCGCCCAGGCGGTGCCGGCGAACGCTGAGAGCAGCGAAGCCACAACCACCACCCACACCATTGTCGTGCCCGATGCGCGGTCGTACGTTGTTTCTCCCGTCGTGAGCCCGCTTTTCGATCCGGCCGCGCTGAGCGAGCCGGCAGATGCGCCGGTGGCCAGAAGCAGGCAGTCTAACCGCTACAAGCTGCCCAGCACCGACCTGTTGAAGGCCGGCACCGTGCCCAAGGCCCGCTCGGATGCGTCCGACCAGGTGGTGGGGCAGTTGACGCAGGTGTTCACCGAGTTCGACATTGACGCCAAGGTCACCGGTTACATGCGTGGCCCGACCGTCACGCGTTACGAGGTCGAACTGGGCCCGGCGGTCAAGGTCGAAAAAGTGACGGCGTTGAGCCGCAACATCGCCTATGCGGTGGCCTCGCCTGACCTGCGGATTCTCTCGCCCATTCCGGGCAAGAGCGCCATTGGCATCGAGATCCCCAACAAGGACAAAGAGATCGTCTCGCTGGGTGACGTCCTGCGCTCGCAGCGCGCCCGCAACGACCGCCACCCGTTGACGGTTGGGCTCGGCAAGGATGTCGAGGGCGGGTTTGTGGTCGCCAACATCGCCAAGATGCCGCACCTGCTGGTGGCCGGCGCGACCTCGTCGGGCAAATCCAGTTTCATCAATTCGATGCTGACGTCGCTGCTGATTCGCTCCACACCCGACCAGGTGCGGTTGATGCTGATCGACCCCAAGCGTGTCGAGCTCAACCGCTATGAGGGTGTGCCACACCTGGTGACGCCCATCATCACCAACCCGAAGCGGGCCGCCGAGGCCCTCGACTGGGCGGTGCGCGAGATGGGCTACCGCTACGACGACCTGGCCGCCTTCGGGTTCCGTCACGTCGACGACTTCAACCGTGAACTGGCCAGCGGCGAGCTTCAGCCCCTGCCCGGTTCGGAGCGGGTGCTGACGTCCTACCCCTACCTGGTGGTCGTGGTGGACGAGTTGTCCGACCTGATGATGGCCGCGCCGCGCGACGTTGAGGATTCGATCGTCCGGATCACGCAGCTGGGCCGGGCCGCGGGCATCCACCTGGTGCTGGCCACGCAGCGTCCCTCCATCGACGTGGTGACGGGCCTGATCAAGGCGAACATGCCGAGCCGGTTGGCGTTCATGACGGCGTCGATGATCGACTCCCGGGTCATCCTCGACCAGCCGGGCGCCGAAAAGCTGGTCGGCCAGGGTGACGGGCTGTTCCTGCCCCAGGGGGCGTCCAAGCCGACGCGCATCCAGGGCGCCTGGGTGACGGAATCAGAGATCCGCAATGTCGTCGCCCATGTCAAGGAGCAGCAGCAGGCCGATTACCGAGACGACGTGACGGCAGGCGCTGGAACGGCCAAGAAGGTGGCTGACGACATCGGTGACGACCTCGACCAGGTGATTGAGGCGGCCAAACTGGTGATTGAACTGCAGCTCGGCTCGACGTCGATGCTTCAGCGCAAGCTTCGCGTCGGCTTTGCCAAGGCGGGTCGTCTCATGGACATTCTCGAAACCCATGGTGTTGTCGGCCCGTCCGAGGGCAGCAAGCCCCGCGAGGTGCTCAAGCGGCCGGATGACCTGGACGACGTTCTGGCCGACCTGAGCGGCGAAGCTTAGCGGGCGACGTAGGCAGCGCGGATTTCTGCAGCTTTGGTGACTGCGTCGTGGGCCAGCTGCGCCAGCTTGCCCTTGTCACCTTCGCGAAGCAGCTCTGGTTTGACCATCCACGAGCCACCGACGGCGGCGACGTAGGGCAGGCTGAGGTAGTCGGCCAGATTGTCCAGGCCGATGCCACCCGTCGGCACAAACTTGATGTTGGCGAATGGCGCGTGCAAGGCCTTGATGGCGGCCGCTCCGCCGCTCGTGCCGGCCGGGAAGAACTTGACGGTGGTGATGCCGAGTTCCAGTGCGGCCTGTATTTCGGTGGCGGTGACGGCGCCTGGCAGGGCCATGACGCCAAGCTGCTGGGCCCGCTCGACAACGGCCTTGCTCGTGCCCGGCGAGACTATGTATTGGGCGCCTGCCTCGACGGCGGCTTCCACCTGCTCGACCGTCGTCACTGTGCCGGCGCCGAGCAGAAGGTCGCCGCGCTGGGCCAGCGCCTTGATGGCGGCGGCGCCGGCGGCCGTGCGGAAAGTGATCTCGGCCACAGGCAGGCCGCCGGCGACCAGCGCGTCTGCCAACATCTCAGCTTGTGGCACGTCGTCCACGGCGATGACTGGGACGACGCCGACGCCCGACAACTGATCAAGAATGGTGCTCATTTTGACTCCTCTGTGACGGCTGTGAGGTGGCGCTGTGGTGAGGGCGCTCGAATGCCGCCGGATACGAAAACAGTAACATTGGCTCAGTCGGGACGTCCCGCCGACCCGGCCCTAAGGAGATGCCAAAGGCTGTGAGAATACTGGCTCTTGAATCGAGTACGACATCAGCCAAGGCCGTGCTGTACGACTCGGCTGCGGCGACCGTCGAAACGTCATCGCAGCGGTTCGATTTCACCCTGGACGACCCGGCGGCCCGTGACGCCGACGCGGCGGCGGCTCAGGTTTTCGAGCTTGGCCGTCAGCGGCTGGCGGGCGGCACCGTCGACCTGGTGACGCTATGCAGCACGTGGCACGGTGTGACCCTTCAATCGAGTGAGGGTCGCAGTTTGACGCCGGTTTATTTGTGGTCGTACCTGGGGGCGGAGGCTGTGGAGGCCGAATTGCGCCAGGACGCCGATTTCGTCCGCTGGTTCTATGGACGCACCGGCTGCATGGTGTCGGCGATCTACCCGGCGCTGAAGCTGAAAATGATGGCCGAGCAGGGTGTCGACACATCGGCCGGCATCGTCATGGACGACGGAAGTGCGATGTTCCAACGCCTGACCGGGCAGTTCGCGACGACGGCGTCGCTGGCGTCAGGCTCGGGCCTGCTGAACACTCACAGCGTCGCCTGGGACGACGAGATACCCGGCGTCCTCGGGCTGGGGAAGCTGCAGACGCCGCAGATCGTGCCGTCCCGGACCACCGCGCCCCTGACGAAAGAGGCCGCGGGGTGGCTGGGTCTGCCGGCGGGCACGCCGGTCATGGCGCCGGGGCCCGATGGCGGCTTCAACCAGGTGGGCGACGGTGCCACCAAACCGGGCATCATGACGTTTTCGATGGGCACCAGCGGGGCGTTGCGGGTGGTGGCGTCTGCCCCCAAGATCAGCCAAAAAATGAGCACCTGGTGCTACCGCTCGCCGGACGGATGGCTGAGCGGTGCCGCCACGAACGGCTGCACCAACACCATCGACTGGGTTCGCGACACGGTGCTGGGCGGTGTCGGCTTTCAGGCGATCGAATCGCAGTTGCGGGCTGGCCCGGTGGACGTGCCGACGTTCCTGCCGTTCCATTTCGGTGAGCGGTGCCCCGGCTGGAACGCCCACCGTCGCGGCGGTTTCGTCGGCCTGGAGCCGCAGCATGACGGCCTGGCGCTCTATCAGGCCGTCGCCCAGGGTGTGCTGTTCAACCTGCGGCAATGCTTCATCGAACTGGTCGAACTGAACGGCCAGCCCGACCGCATCCGGCTGTCCGGCGGTGTGCTCTCGTCCCCGTTCTGGACGCAGATGGCGGCCGACATCATGGGCGCCGACTTGGACTTGTCCGCCCAGGCCAACCAGTCGAGCATCGGCGCGATCCGGCTGGGGTTGACGGCGTTCGGCCTGGAGGAAGAGGGGCCCGGGTTGTCGGGCGCACCAGTCGGCGTCGTCCACCCGGACTTGGGGCTCGCCGACTACTACAACGAGCGTTACGAGGCCTACCTGACGGCCTACGAGCAAACCAACCCATCCGAACCCAACTGAAAGAAGCCCCCCATGAAGGTGCTCGTCACCCCCACATCATTGACCGCATCGAGCACGCTGCCCGCCATGGACAAGTTGCGGGCGGCGGCAGACGAGATCGTTTACAACACCACCGGCGGCCCCCTGCACGCCGACGACTTGATACCGCTACTGGCCGACGTGGACGGTGTCGTCGCGGGTCTGGACGACTACACTGCCGAGGTCATCAACGCTGCCGGACCGAGGCTGAAGGT
Organism: Propionibacteriaceae bacterium; assembly: GCA_009778875.1. Taxonomy (GTDB): domain Bacteria; phylum Actinomycetota; class Actinomycetes; order Propionibacteriales; family Propionibacteriaceae; genus WRGV01. The sequence goes on from WRFI01000040.1 coordinate 5,830, forward strand.
CATTTCGCGCTATGGCGTGGGCTCCGACCGGGTCGACGTCGGCGCCGCCGCCGCCCGGGGTATCGCCGTCGCGGTGACGCCAGGGGCCAACGCGGTGGCCGTCGCCGAACTGGCGCTGGGCCTGATGTTCGGGCTGGCCCGCGCCATTCCAGCCCTGGACCGGGAGGTCCGGGCGGGCGGTTGGCCACGCAGCCACGGCCTGGAGCTGACCGGCAAGACGCTGGGCATTGTGGGCGTCGGCGCCATCGGGCGGGAACTGGCAAAGCGGGCCGAAGGCATCGGCATGACGGTGCGGGGCTTCGATCCGGTGGTCGATGACGAGGCAATGAAGGCGGCTGGCATCGAGCCCGTGACCATGGCCGAACTGTTGGCGTCCTCCGACGTCATCAGCCTGCATGTGCCGCTGCTCGATTCGACCCGTCACCTCATTGACGCGGCGGCGCTGGCGGCGATGAAGAAGGGGGCACTGTTGGTCAACACGGCCCGCGGTGGCCTGATTGACGAGGATGCCGCCTACGACGCGCTGAAATCCGGCCAGTTGGGCGGGTTGGCGCTCGACGCCTACGAGGTGGAACCCCCGGCGGGGTCGCGGCTGTTCGAGTTTGATTCCGTCATTGCCACACCCCACACGGGTGCGCACACCGACGAGGCGACGGCGAAGATGGCCCAAATGGCGATCGACAACCTGCTGGCCGTGCTCAAGCCATAGCCGTCGGCCGGGCAATCAGGTCCACGCCGTCCGTGGCGGTCACGCTGGCCCAAACCATGTCGCCCACCGCCGGCGGCTCGACGCCGTCCGGCCACGTCAGGGCGGTGACGCCGTCAACCTCGGGGCCCTGATGGGCGGCCCGCCCGACCACGGGGTCGACCGACTCGACCAGCACTTGCACCACCTGCCCGATGCGCTGCGCGGCGCGGGCCTCGGTCAGCCAGGTGGCCAGGTCGAGGGTGGCGCTGAAACGGGCGGCGATGACGTCTTCGGGCAGGTGACCGTCCAGCTTGTGGGCCAGCGTGCCCTCCTCGTCGGAGTAGGCGAACACGCCGATGGCGTCGGCCTGGGCCGCCTCAAGAAAGGCGTGCAGGGTGGCGACGTCGTCGTCCGTCTCGCCGGGGAAGCCGACGATGAAGCTGGACCGGATACCGGCCTGCGGCGACAATCCCCGGATCTGTTGCAGCAAACCGAGAAACGATTCGGCCTCGCCGAAGCGCCGCATGCGGCGCAACAGCGGGCCCGAGGCGTGTTGGAAGCTCAAGTCAAAGTACGGCACGACGTTGCCGGTGGAGGCCATCGTCGCCAGCAAGCTGGGGCGAATCTCGGCCGGCTGAAGGTAGGACACCCGCACCCAGTCGAGCCCGTCCACCCCGGCGAGAGCCCCCAACAGGGCCTCCAGCGCCTGGGGTTGCCCCAAGTCCTTGCCATAGGAGGACGAGTTCTCGCTGACCAGCATGACCTCGCGCACGCCCTGGCTGACCAGCCAGCGCGCCTCGGCGACGATGTCATCGGCCGGACGTGATCGAAGCGGCCCCCGGATGGCGGGGATGGCGCAGAAAGCGCAGCGCCGGTCACAGCCGCTGGCAATCTTGAGCGGGGCATAGGGGCCCGTTTCCAGCCGTTGGCGGGGCCCCGCGTCCACGGCGGCTGATCCGCGGGTGCCCAACTGGGGACGGTCACCCGCCAACACTTCACGCAGGTGATCGCCGATGGCGGGGTAGGCGGCGAAACCCAAGACGGCGTCCACCTCGGGCAGTGCCTCCTCAAGTTCGGCCCCGTAGCGCTGCGCCAGGCAGCCGACGGCAACTACCTTGGCACCGGGCTGGCCCTCGCTGGAAGCAGCCAGCAGGGCGTCGATCGAGTCTTTCTTGGCCGGCTCGATGAACCCGCAGGTGTTGACGATGATCAAATCCGCCAACGCCGGGTCGCCCGTCACCTCGAAGCCATCGGCGGCTATCCGTCCCGCCAGGTGTTCGGAATCGGTCTCGTTGCGGGCGCACCCGAGAGTTGTGAAAAAGGCGCGAGGAGTTTTCCGTGGGGTCATATCGTCTCCCAGTATGGCACGTTGACGCGCTGGGGAATGTTTGGCGGGGCGGCGTGGTTAATGTGATCGTGATATCGCCTCTATTTCGAATTCACCTTGGCGCAGCGTTGCGCAGCGCCCGCGCCGCACAGGGCCGGACACTGAGCCAGGTGGCGCTGCGAGCCGGAATCAGTCTGGGGTATCTTTCCGAGGTTGAACGCGGCGTCAAGGAAGTTTCCTCCGAGATGCTGGCATCGATCTGCGACGCTCTTGGCGTCCCGCTGTCGCATGTGCTGACCGTCGCCGCCCGCGGTGCGTTGTCTTCCGAGATGACCGACAGCGTCCCCCTGCCGCTGGCCGCTTAAGTTAGCGGTGCGACCTGGTGAAACCCTGAGGCGTTGGCCGGAAACCGGCTGCTCTCAGCAGGTCCCTTCCCACCCAGCTGACGCAGGACTCATCATCGACGCGCGTCAATGGGCATGTCCCGAGACGGTGGTCATCGACGGCTTCGCCGATGGCCTGCAAACCGCGCAGCAGATCGTCGTTGGATGTTCCGGCGAAGGTCACCAATGTCTTGGCGCCGCGCTCCAGAAAGCAGACGGGACGCCCGCCCACCAGCACCACCACAGCCCCGGCCCGTCGTGACGGCGGGTGGTAGGCGTTGGCCGTGGGCCAGTTGACCGCCAGTCCGTACGGGTTGGCCGGGTCGACGGCGGCCAGCACCACAGCATCATCATGCGGGGCTAGACGCAGCCGGTCGACGGCGCCCGGCAAGGCGAACTGGGTTGCCCCAGCCCGTGCGATGTAGTAGCCGCGCGTCACCTGGCCCCGGGTCTCCAGGACGCCCAACACCTGGCGGGCCGTCGCGTAGTCGCTTGCTTCGGCTTGCCACACACCCCTGGTGGCAACACCATGCCGTCGCATGGCGGTGACGACGGTTTCGACGCGGTGGGCATTGTCGTCCGTCGCAGTCTCGGCCGCCAACCAGCGCCCGGCCAGTGCCGGCACGAAGGGTTGGACTTGTCGCCAGGTGCGCACCCGGCTGGGCGCGGGCGGGCGGCGCCGGACGGCCCGGCAGAAGTCGCGCACCGGAGCGAATGAGTCGGTGGTGACCAGCCCGGCCCACGCCAGACGCCACAGCGCGGCCTGCGTGGTGGGAACGTCGGCCCCCAAATCGGTCAGGCGCCACGCCCCGCCGCCCCGCAGTCGCGTCAAGAGGGCGGCGGCCGCCTCGTCGTCGTCCAACCACCCGGTCGGCGGGTCGGCCGGCAGCGCGCCAGCCGGCCAAAGGCACACCCAGGCGTCGTGCTCGCCCAGGGTGCGCCCGCCCGTCCAGCTCGCTTGGCCGGTGATCAGCGCCTCGTCCAGCAGGGAAGGCTGATAGCCCGCCACCCGCGGCGGCAGAATCTGGGTCTCCAGCAGGGACACTGGCAGCGGCCAACCGGCCAGTTGGTCGATCGTCCGAAGCAGGCCGTCCAAGCCGGGTTCTGGGTGGCGCAGGCCTTGCCAGTCGAGCATGAAGGACGCCAGATGGGCCGAGTCCACCGGTTTGGTGGCCTCACGGATCACTTCGGGGCGGGGTGGGGTGGCCACGCCCAGCAGCCCGTCCAGCAGTGCCGGGTCGATGTCGATGGCGGCGCTGCGGCGCTCGGCCAGCGGCTGGTCGGCGTCGTAGATGAACTCTGCCGCATAGCCGAACTGCAACGAGCGGGCGAAGGGTGATGGGCGGGGCGTCTCGATTTCGACAAGACTGACGCGCTCGGCCTCAATGTCGGCCAGCAGGGTTCGCAGGCTCGGCATGTCGAAGACGTCGTCGAGGCATTCGCGCATGGCCTCGGCGACGATGGGGAAGTCCTTGAAGCCAGACGCCACATCGAGCAACTGCCCGGCCCGCAGGCGCTGGGCCCAAAGCGGTGTGCGGGCGCCGGGGCGCCGCCGGGGCAGCAGCAGCGCCCGGGCGGCACACTCGCGGAAATGGGCGGCGAACAGTGACGAGCCCGTCAGTTCGGCGCGCACGATGTCGTCAACCGCCTTGGGGGCCACCAGCAGCAGGTCGGCCGTCGGCGGCGGGGCGTCGCTGGCAGACACCCGCCAGATGACGCCGTCATTTCGCAGCGACATTTTGAGGTCGGCGCCATATCGGCTGGTCAGGTTGGCGTGGACGGCCAGCATCCAGGGGCGCAGCACGGGCAGGCCGATCGGGGCGTGGATGCACACCCGCCAATCGCCGAGATCGTCGCGGAACCGCTCGAAGACGATGGTTTTGTCGCTCGGCAGCACGCCGGTGGTGCGCTTCTGGTCAGTGACGTATGCCACCAGATTGTCGATCGCCGACGCATCCAGGCCTTCGGCGGCCAGCCGTTTGGCGGCCTGCGCGGGGGCGTCGCCGACTAACTGCATGAAGGCGCCGATGGCTTGGCCCAACTCGGTCGGGCGCCCTATCGAATCGCCGTGCCAGAAGGGCAGACGTCCGGCGATGCCGGGCGCTGGAATCACCTGCACCTGGTGCGGTGTGATGGCCACAACCCGCCAAGAGCTGGACCCGAGAGTGATCACGTCGCCCAACCGCGTCTCGTTGACCATCTCTTCGTCCAACTCGCCGACCCGTCGGGCATCGTGACGCTGCTCGTCCCCGCCCACCAGGAAGACGCCGTACAGCCCCCGGTCGGGAATGGTGCCGCCGCTGACAGTCGCCAGTTGCCGGGCACCGGGCAGGGCGGCCAGGCGCCCGTCGTCGCCAATGACCAAGCGGGCCCGAAGGCCGGCGAAGCTCTCGCTGGGGTAGCGCCCGGCCAGCATCTGCAAAACGGCGTCGAACCCTGATCGGGGAAGGCCGGCGAAGGGTTGCGCACCCTTGACGATGTCGAACACCTCGTCGGGCGTGGGCCGGGCGTCCAGGCACATCGAGACCACCTGTTGGGCCAGCACGTCCAGCGGGTTGGTGAGGCTGGGGACGGCCTCGATCAGCCCGTCACCCATCCGCGCGGTGACCACGGCCGCCTCCACGAGATCCGGCCGTGACGTTGGGAAGACCACGCCGTGGGACGTCACGCCCACCTGGTGACCGGCCCGTCCGACGCGCTGCAGGCCGCTGGCCACGCTCGGTGGCGACCCGGTTTGGATGACCAGATCGACAAAGCCCATGTCGATGCCCAGCTCCAGCGACGAGGTTGCCACGACGCACCGCAGGCGTCCGCCCTTGAGGTCTTCCTCGACTTCGGCTCGGTGTTCCTTGCTGAGCGACCCGTGATGGGCGCGGGCAACGGTTTCGTCGCCGGCCAAGTGGTTGAGATTGGCGGTCAGGCGTTCGGCCACCATGCGTGAGTTGACAAAGCAGATGGTTGATCGGTGGGCCATCACCAGGTCGAAAATGGCCTCGTCGATGAAGGGCCAGATCGACCGGTTGGCCGATTCCGGCTGACGCGGTGGAGGCGGCAGGGCAGCCATGTCGTCCACCGGCACGCGGACGTCCAACGCCCATTCCTTGGGGGATTGGGGTTCGATGACGGTGACGGGGCCACCGCCCAGGAAGCGGGCGACGGTCTCGGCCGGGCGGACGGTGGCCGACAACCCGATGCGCCGCATGGCGGGGCGTCCGGCGGCCCGCTGCCTGGCATCAAGACGCTGCAGGCTGATGGCCAGATGCGCGCCCCGCTTGGTGCCGGCCAGCGAGTGGATTTCGTCGACGATGACGGTTTCGATGCCGGTGAGCGTCTCGGCCGCCTTCGACGACAGCATCAGGAACAGCGACTCCGGCGTGGTTATCAGGATGTCCGGCGGGTTGGTGACAAGACTTCGCCGCACCTTGGGCGGGGTGTCGCCGCTGCGCAGGCCGACTCGGATATCGGGCATGGCCAGCCCCATCGCGTCGGCCGCTTGCCTGATGCCGGCCAGTGGTTGGGCCAGGTTGCGCTCGATGTCGACGGCCAGCGCCTTCAAGGGCGAGACGTACAAAACGCTGGGCCGGCTGTCGGGCAGCGACCGGGCCAGATGGTCGATGCTCAGCAGGAAAGCGGCCAGCGTCTTGCCACTGCCGGTGGGGGCGATGACGAGGGCCCCGCCCGGTTGCGCCAGCGCCGTCCAGGTGGCGACCTGGGCGGGCGTGGGACCGGCGAAAGTGGCATCGAACCAGGCCAGTGTGGGCGCCCAGAAGTGACCCCGCCACCGGGTGTCCGCGCCTTCCATGTATCAATCATCGTCCGCGCCACCGACAGATTAAGCTTCTGGTGTGCGTGAGACAGAACTCTGGGCGCGGTTGACGGCCGCCCTCGGCCCCGCCTACGCGACGACATGGGCCGATCAAGTGGCTTTGCCGACGCTGGGTTCGCGCACCGTCTCGGAGGCACTGAAGGCCGGTTTGCCCTGCAAGACCATCTGGCGAGCCGCCTGGGAGTGGCTGGAACTGGCGCCCCACGACCGGTAGTTGGCGGCCGTTACAAATCTGTAACGAACCAAGGTCTTGATGCTGGGATTCTGCCAACTATTCTTGTGCCGCCAAAAGCCAAAGGGCGGTGGTGAAGACGTGGCAACTCCGGTTGCCACGGTGCACTTCCTAGACCAATCCCCCGGATAGGCGGTGCACCGGAAGGGGGCGGGGTGGTCACACATCCCGCCCCCTTCTTACATTTTTCGGCGTGTCCACAGTGTTCGAACACGTGTTCGTATATAGTTATCTACATGGGCGTTATCCACAGGCCGAAAGTTTTCTGCCGATTTGTCGGTGGGTTTCTCTAAAGTGTGTGCATAGCTCAAGGCTTCGCGAACCCGTCAAGGTGACGGGTCGCGGGAAATAGAAAGGTTTCAAGATGGCTGGGACGGATCGCGAGAAGGCGTTAGAAGCGGCACTTGCTCAGATCGACAAGCAGTTTGGCAAGGGCTCGGTCATGCGGCTGGGGGACCAGAGCATCCAGCCGATCGATGTCATACCGACGGGGTCGGTGGCGCTCGATGTGGCACTGGGCGTCGGCGGGCTGCCGCGCGGGCGGGTCGTCGAGATCTATGGCCCTGAATCATCGGGCAAGACGACGGTGGCGCTGCACGCCATCGCCAATGCCCAGAAGGCGGGCGGTATCTGTGCGTTCATCGACGCCGAGCATGCGCTCGACCCGGCCTACGCCAAGGCGCTGGGGGTCGATACTGACTCACTGCTGGTCAGCCAGCCCGACAACGGCGAGCAGGCGCTTGAGATCGCCGACACGCTGGTTCGCTCGGGCGCCTTGACGCTGGTCGTCATCGACTCGGTGGCCGCCTTGACGCCGCGGGCCGAGATCGAAGGCGAGATGGGTGACAACCATGTCGGCTTGCAAGCCCGGTTGATGAGCCAAGCGCTGCGCAAGATGACCGGCGCGCTCAAGCAGTCGAACACGACGGCCATTTTCATCAACCAGTTGCGCGAGAAGATCGG
>WRFI01000041.1 GCA_009778875.1 Propionibacteriaceae bacterium
CTGCAGCAGCGACACGTGACGGCCCACCGGCCCGGTGTCTTCAAAACAGTCCAGTTGGACGACGCGCACCTGCTGGGTGGCGGCGATATCCAGCAGGACGCTTCGGGCATGGGCTGAGACCCGGTCGTCGTTGCCGTCATCTAGCGTCACCAGAACAGGACGGGCCGGCTCATCGGTCGGATCGGCGAAGGGGTCACGCGGCTGCGTCGCCGACAAGATCGGCACGATGTCCTCGGCTGGCGTGGCCAGCGCCGCCCGGCCGGTGACGCGGCGCAACTCCTCGGCGATGCGGCGGGCCGCCCGGGCCGCCAGCATCGACCCGCCCCACACCAGCGGCAACGCGTCGGCCAGGGCGATGGCCGCGCCCTTGCCCGGGTTGAGCGACAAATCCTTGTGCGGCGAGCATTGCTCGGCCACCATGTCGGCCGCCTCGGCCACCAACTCGGTGTGCACCGCCGGCGCGAGGCCGACCGACGCCAGCAGCCCCACCAGAGCGATCGCCGCCGCCACGGCGTCGTCGGTGACAGTGCCAACGACCGTCGCGCCACGGGAGGCGGCGGCCGCCACCGGGCCGTCGGCCGGTGCCGCCAGCAACACGGCGCAACCCCGGCGGCAGGCCTCGGCCACGGTCGAGCCGAGCGTGCCGGGCGACCCGCCGCTGGCCTGGACGACCACCAAATCGAGCGGCCCCGCCCACCCGGGCAGACCCTCGTGCGGCCAGGCCACCAGCGGGGACGCGCAGGTGGTTTCGGCCACCGATCTGATGAACCGCGATTCATGCCCGGCCAGGACGATGCCCCGCGGACGGGTGTCGTCGAAGCGCACCTGGGCGGCCGCCCCCGACTCGACACGGATGTGCGCGCCAGTCAGGGCCAACTCCCTCAGGTCGGCATCGTGGCGTTCAAGCACGCCCCGGTCGTCGAGGCGGGCGTCGTCAAAGCTGGGCATCATTGGCGGGATTGGGACGCCGGGCCTGGTCGATCAGCAAGATGGGGATGCCGTCGCGCACCGGGTAGGCCAGGCCGCACACCAGGTTGGTGCACACCAGCACGGAGGCGTCATAATCGATTGCCAATGGCGCATGGCAGGCCGGGCAGGCCGCCACCTCCAGGAACCGGGGGGAAATCATCGTCGTCAGGCTCATCGCTCCTCCAACTGTTTGCAAATATCATCGATCACGTCCAAAGTGTCGCGCCAGCCCGTCACGGTGATCGTTTCTACACCCAACTCCACCACCGGATGGTCGTTCCCGCCTGGCTCCGTCCGGTCGCCGACAAACACCATGTCGCGAAGCGGTATGCCTGTCACCTCCGCCAGGCACTTCATGCCGTACGCCTTGTCGACGCCCAGACGGGTGATATCGACCGACGTCGACCCGCCAGCCGCCACGGCCAGTCCGGGCAGGTCGGCCGCCACGGCGTCGCGCAGGGCGTGTCGTCTGGCGCCGGTCGGATCCCAGGCCCTCTTGTCGGCTGGGCTGGCCAACTGTCCCAACGCCGAGTAGGTGACCTGCGAACCGCGGTCCTCGATGCGCTCGCCCGCCAGCCTGGAATCCGGTTCCCAATCCCCCAATTCCTTGGCGCGCTTGGTCAGCGAGGCGATGGCGGCGGCCTTTTCCTTGTTCGTCAGCATGTGCTGGTAGACGTCGCACCACTGCCCGTCCTCGAAACGGCGATAACGCATGCCGCAGGTCGGCAAGATATGAAGACGGCCCAGTTCGGCATCGGCCGGCAGCTTCTCCAACACCTGCTTGTCGAACTGCGCCCAGGCCCCGCCCGAGATGATGGCGACATCACAAACCGCCAGCAGACGGGCCAGCGCCGCTGCCATTGACGGCTCGACCGGCGTTTTCGACAGCGCCAGGGTGTCGTCCAGGTCAAAGGCCACCAAGCGAATCGTCATAACCACCAAGCCTACGGTAGGTCGGCGAGCACGTGGAGGTGGCCGCGCCGGGGCGGCGGCGCCTCGTCCTCGGGCACCTCGCCCCAGCCGATGCGCCGAACCTCGTCGGCCAGGCTGTTGAGCCAGGCCGGCGCCTGCGTCACACCGGGTTCTGGTTCGCTCACGCGCTCAAGGCTCCAGCCCGAGGGCACCTGAAGATGACGGGCATGCTCAAGGCACAGGTCGTAGTCGCCCGGGTCATGTTCCGGGCGCAGCGGGCCGAGCGTGGCCGTCGAGCGCGCATAGTTGTACGTCAAGGTCGCCGCAGGGGCGCCTCGGCAGCCCACCCGGTAGCAGCGACGGTTCACACGTCGATGATAGCGCCCCCTTGAAGACACATAGCCACGACGCGCCACAGCCAGACCGCCGCTGGTAATGTGACGGGCATGGTATCTCGTCGGGACAGGCACGGGCACGGCCTGCGCGGCCCACTGTCGCTGCGCAGCAAACTGACGTCTCGACCGGCCCCCGTCCGCTTGTTGCCTTCGCGCCGCGACTACTTCCGGGAATGCGTCGAAGATTCCGCCGACCGCATCACCCGGTCCTGCCCTGACGCCATTCGCGGCGTCGACATCGGCGTCGAGGCGGTGCCATCGCCGGCGGCGATGTGGCAAGGCATGGTTGACCATGACTCGATTCCCCTGGCCGGGGCCGTCAACGCCGGTGCAGGTGAGCCCGCCAGGCTGGTGTTGTACGAGCGCCCCATCGAACGACGCGCCCTCGACCAGGACGACCTGGCCGCCCTGGTGCATCACACGATGGTCGAACAGCTAGCGTCACTGACCGGTCGGAGCACGGTCGACATTGATCCGCACTTCGAAGACGAATGGTGAGCTGATCTAGACTGGCTGGGCCTCAATCCAGGCCGGGACCAATCCGGCCCGGGCCGTGTCTGGCGCCAGCGCCACGACGCTCATGCCGCTGGAGTCATCGGTTCCCCCCCGTATCACCAACGCGGCCACGACGCCCACCCCGCCAACCCGCACAGTGCCGGGTTGGGACGCGTCGATGGCAGTGGTCACACCGGCGGCCAGCGGCACCGTCTGCGGCGCCGTGGCGCCCAATGTCACCGTCACCGTCGTGTCGGTCTGGCTGGTGTTCGAGATCACCAGCTGGCTATGGCCCGGCGTCACGCCGAAGGCATCCACGCCGCCCGTGGCATTGACCAGCACACCGGGGGAGGTGGCCCTGTCTGCCCCGTGGGTCAACCAGGCGGAGGCCGCCACCGGCTGTTCAGCGGTGACAACCAGCGCTGTGACCTCCGTCGACAAGGCGCTGGTGATGTCGACGCTCGCGGTTGATCCGGCCTCAATTGTCAGCTTCTCGGCATCAGCCACCGCCACCAGTCCCTGAGCCGTCAGGGCCTCCACCTGCGCCTTGATCCGCACCGTTGCGGGATTGGTGATGAGCACCTGAACCGTCGCCCCACCTGGGATCCCGGGCACCACGACCTGGCTGGCCGCCGTGGTCGGCGTCACCAAATCCAGGCCGGATGAACTGGAGTCCACCAGCCAAGCCAACACGCGCCCGATGGTCGATTGCCAGTGAACCGCGACAGGCGAGATTCCGGGGGCATAATCGGCGATGTTGATCTGCTTGATCGTGCCAGACGGTATTGTCAGATCGATCAGGTCCGCCGGGTCGACCTCACCATTCGGACCCAAAAACGAGACGTTCAGGATGGCGTCCTGATTGTCGATGTTCTGCATGACCAGCGTCGTATTTGTGGCACCGGTTTGCAGATACCCCGAAGCCGCCGGGGTGGCGCAGCCCGCTGCCGCCACCTGGGCGCCGGACCCGAACTGCACCACACCGGCCACGGAGCCCGTGCCCTGCAAGGTGGACTCGGTGTTGACGGCGTGCTGGAAGAAGTTGCTGCCAGGAATTGCCGCACTACCATTGGGCTGCCATTGGAGATCACTGTCGGCCACGGCGCTGATGGTGCCAGCCAGCCCGTCGATGTTCTGGCAGAAAAGAGTGGACGCCACATTCAGCCGCGGCGGCGGGGCCGGAGTCACCCCGGAGCCCAGCCCGGCCAAGAACACCACGCCCGCCAATATGGCCAGCGCCAACACCACCTCACCGACCCGGCGCAACCGCGAGGCGGCCCTCCCCCGGGCCTTGTCCGGCTTCTCAACCTGCGCCGCCCGGCGGCTCGCCTTGGCGGAATCATCCGGTGGTGTTTCGGCATCGTCTGCCGCCACCGAACCGCGGCGCGCCTTTTGCCGTTCCTCAACCGGGGGATCATCTTCGATGTCGTCGCTCACCCTTGGCTGCTTGCCTGTTGGCCAGTCGTCCTGACTCATCGCACCGCCCTCCTCGGTCCCGCCTGCGAGGCCTGATCGGCGCTGCTGGTCGTCGGCCAGAAGGCCCACAGCAGGGCCACCAGCGCCACCAGCGACCACCAAAACGCCCACCATGTGGACGGCACCCACCACCGCAGTTGGCCACCGGCGGCGGGCACCTGGAATGTCACGTTGTCGACCGGTTCAAGCTCCACCCCGTCAAGGCTGGCATGCCACGGCATTGACCGCATTTCGGCCAGGCGCAGCAATCGGTTCGGACTGCCCGGCGGCACGATCCCGTCGGAAATGGGCGTGCCGACATCGTTTTCCACCAGCACCGCTCGGCTGGGCAGCCCGCCAACGGTCCAAACCGTGCCACCGGCGACTGCCCCTGCCACCAAGTTGGGCACGCCTTTCATGGCCGAAGTCGCGGCATCGTCTGCCCCGATGACGACGACGTAACCGATGGCCAAAGCCGACAGACGGTCCGCCATATCGTTGCTGGCGTCGCCGTTGGCGAATTGTGCCCCGATGGTGGCAACGGACGACCGGGACGACTGGTCAATCATCAGCGGGCACTGCTCGCCGACACCCCACGCCGGGTATTTGGCGTCAGCCAGGCTCACGGTCGTCAAGCCGTCAACCACTTGCACCACCATTGTGCGTGAAGCCTGCGGCGACACCTCGCCGGCCACCACGAAGTCTGGCAAATAGGCCGACGCGCGCTGCAGTGGCGCACCTTCGCCCTGCCAGATCCACCAGAGCGCGCCGACCCCCGCCACGACGGCCACAAAGGCGCTGCCGATGACCCGCCAAGGTGCCCGTCCCTGCTTGCCGTGGTCGCGTTTCCCGCCGTGCTTGAAGCGGTGAATGGCCGCGTCCCAGGCGGCGCCCCCCGCCCCCAAGGCGATCACCGCCGCCAGCATCAGCCACGGCATGACCGCCGCCCGGGCCTGCTGGCCATCTATGGTCACCGCCGCCCGCGACGCCGCGACAGCGATTGCCAAAGCCACGACCCAGGCGCCCGTGAGCCAGCGACGCCACACCGGCGCGGCGATCATCAGCAGGCCCCCCAAGCCGATCAGCCACAGCCCGCCGAACACGACACAGCCCACCACCAGGGGCGCGGGCGACCCGACCCCGGCCTGCCCGGCCAGCACATGCCAGGGTTCCACCTGGGGGCTGACCCGCGACAGCAGCGGATCGACCCCGGTGAGCAGGCGCCCCGGGGAAGCCAACAACCGCAGCAACCAGGGTGCCAGCACGACCACCGGTCCCGCGGCGACGATAAGCAGCCCCCGCCAGTCGTTTTGGCGGGCCGCGACCACCACTGCGGCCAACACGATGAACAACCAGAGGGACGGCGTGACACACACCACCAAGGTGGTGGCCAAAGCGATGGCCGCCGGTACCCGCAACCCGACCAGGCCGTGACGCGGATCGCGCACCCAACGGACGAAGGCGCCCGCCAACCAGGGCAGTGCGACGCCCAAAATGACCCACCCGGGTGACCCGTCGGAGCTGGCCCCGGTGACGGGCAAGATGACGGCCCACAGCAGCGCCAGTCCGGCCCGGGTGGCCCCCGGACGCAGGAACGCGCCGATGAAATAGTAGGCGCTCCAGGCGGCCAGGAACGGCCCGCCGAGCACCAAGAAGGTGGCCCACCAACTTGGCTGACCGCCCATGATCGTCGACCCCAGCGCCATGATGAACAACCAGGGCGCATTGCCGCCGTGCGCTCCCGTGGGCGTCAACCAGGCTGACCAGGCCGCCGCCAGGTTGGCGGGAGCGGGGGCCAGGCCCGTCGATATCAGCGGCCCAAACCCGATCAGGTGCCGGCAGGCCAAAACCGTCCCCACCAGCATTGCGATGGCCAGCCACAGCCCTAACGGGTTTTGCCGGCGCACCGTCGGCAGTACGACAGTCTCGTCGTCACCCGTCAGCGAGTCGAGGTTGATGGTGCCATCGCTCCAGTCCTCTACCGGCTGCCCGACACGGGTCTCGAACGCGTGGCGCAGCCCCCAGGCGGGGCCGGGCACCAATGCCTTGGGCAACTGGCGGGTTGGCTCCTTGGGCGTCGCGGCGGTCAGCGCACGGGTGCGATCCGACTCTGCCTTGAAGGCCCTCAAGACGGCGGCGTGCAGGCGTCCCTGCTTGGCATCCTTGGCCATCCAGCTACCGGCCCAGGCCAACCGGTTGACAAGCCGCGCACCCAGCGCCGCCATTCCCGGGCGACGGCTGTGGGCGACTCGCACCTGCATTCCCGCCACCCGATCGGCCACGCCAGGGTCCACGTCATCCGTGTTGACCTTCGACTCCCGCAAACCGGTCAGCCCCGCCTGCTGGTGTCGAATGGCCGCTGCCGGGGCCGTCCGTACCACCAGGCCGGCTTCGTTGGCCCGCCAGCCAAGCTCGACACCGGCTCGGTGGCTGGGCAGTTGCGGGGCCAGGCCGCCCAGGCTCAGCCAGGCGTCCCGGCGTATCAGCAAGCCGGCGGTTGAAGCGCCGACCACCCGCGACGACTCGTCCTGCTGCTGATCGACATCGTCCAGATCGACGGACACGACGCGGGCACCGCTCACGGAGATCGCCTCGCCCAGGCTTTGCACCTGGTCAGGACGTCGCCGCAACTTGGGGCGCAGCAACTTCGGGATGACGATGGCGGGGCCGCTGATGGCGGTGGGCGCCGTCGCCACGCGCATCAATTCGGTCAGGCAACTGCGCTGGGGGGTGGCGTCATCGTGCAGCAGCCAGATCCAGCCGTTTTCATAGGGCAACCGTTCAACGACGTCATTGACAACCTTGGTGAACCCGGTGGCCGGGGCCTGCTGGATGCTCGACAGCACCCCCTTCATGACGGTGCCCCGCGCGATGACGCCACTGCTCATGGCCTCTTGAAGGATGCGCGGGCTGTCGTCGGTGGATTCGGCGTCGACCGCGATCAGACGCCCGGGTGGGTTTTCCAGGTCGGCCAGAGCCTTGAGGGTTGACGACAGCCAAGCCTCGCCATTGTGGACGACGAGAATCGCCGTCACCTTGTCGAACCCGGCTACCGGTGGTGGAGCCTCGGCCTCGCGATGGGCCCAAGCCCAATCGTCTTGTTGCGGGACACTCACTCGGCCAAGTCTACCTTGGCGGTTGCCTCAGGTCACACCGCCAACCGGCGCAGCCTGCGGCGATCACGCTCGGACATACCCCCCCAGATTCCGAAACGTTCGTCGTGCTCAAGCGCGTAATCCAGGCATTCCTGACGCACATCGCACTTGGCGCAAACACGCTTGGCTTCGCGCGTTGAACCGCCTTTCTCGGGGAAGAATGCTTCCGGGTCTGTTTGGGCGCACAGGGCGCGACCTTGCCAGGACAACGCTCCGACTTCGTCGTCCTCGCTAAGCGTCAGCAGTGTTAGCATGGCGCAACCTCCTTGAGTAATGCCCTTTTGGAAAAGGGTGTTTCTCCCGTTACCAAGGAAATGGAAAATTCCCTTAATGAAATTACACACTTGTGATTGGCCTGGAGTCAAGCCCACGCCCGGATTATTCCAGACGCAGCGCCATCTGTTTGACCTTTTCGGCGTCCTTGAGGGGCACGACGAGCACCGCGCTGCCGGAACGGACGACCGCCAAGCCCGTGACGCCGATGAGCGCCACCACCCCGGCGTCGTTGTTCAGCACCAGGTTCCCGGTGGCATCCATGGTGGCCACAGTGCCGGACGCCGCGTTGCCGGACTCGTCGTGCGGCAGCGCCTCGTACAGGCTGGCGTATGAACCGACATCGGCCCACTGGGTCGGCAAGGCGACGGCCACCACATGAGCGCTGCCAAGGCCCGCCGAGACGGGCTCCATGATGGCGTAATCGACGGAAACGGGCGTCAAGTCCGCATAGATCGCCGTCAGCCGGGCCGGATTGTCGGCCAGTTCGACAACCGCGTCGTAGGTTGCCGGCTGAAGCTGGCGAAGCTGGTCGAGCAGGGTGGCGACGCGCCAGACGAACATCCCCGAGTTCCACCAGTAACCCCCGCTGGCCAGGTATTGGGCGGCGGTCGCGGCGTCCGGCTTCTCGCGGAAGGCCACCACCTGAGAGGCTTCCGGATAGCCCTCGACCGCCTCGCCCCGTTC
This sequence comes from Propionibacteriaceae bacterium, assembly GCA_009778875.1. Taxonomy (GTDB): domain Bacteria; phylum Actinomycetota; class Actinomycetes; order Propionibacteriales; family Propionibacteriaceae; genus WRGV01. The sequence continues at coordinate 8,342 of WRFI01000041.1, forward strand.
GAGGTAGCCGAAGCCGGTGTGCGGCGATGTCGGCACCACCCCGAAGGTCACCAGCGCGCTTGCGTCCGCCTCGGCCAGCTCGAAACCGACTGTCAGCCTTTCAGCGAAAACGTCTTCCGGCGTGATCAGGTGATCGGCCGCCAGCACCGCCATGACGGCCTGCGGGTCGCGCTTGGCCAACACCGCCCCCGACCAGGCCACCGCATTGAGGGAGTCGCGGCCCACCGGCTCGCCCAGCAGGTTCTGGGGCAAAAGGCCGGGCAGTTGGCGCAGCACCTCGTCGGCGTAGGCAGCCCCGGTGCAGACGTAAAGGTTGGACGGCTGAACGACCGTGACGGCCCGAGCCCAGGCGATCTGCAGCAGCGAGAGACCGCCGAACAGTGGCAACAGCTGCTTGGGGCTGCCTTGACGAGACATCGGCCAAAGCCGCGTGCCGGCCCCGCCGGCCATTATCACCGCATAGCGCATGCTTTTAGTCTAATTGGCTTGAAGCCGCCCGGGCCTCGGCCAGGGCGTCGGCGGCCGCCGAGGGTGGGTCGACGGATCGCACCAGCGGCCCCAATCTCAGGATTAAACCCGTCAGAAAACCGGGGTCGGCGACTGGCAGCACCACCTTGACCCCGCCGTCCGGCAGGACCGTCACATCGCGCACCGGATAGTATTCCGCCACCCAGGCGGCACCGGCGTCCAGATCGAGCGTCGCCGTGTCTGGTGCGTTGTCGAGCGAGGTGCCCGTCACCGGCGGCGCCCCGTGGCCACCCGCCGGCTGACCGGTCAGTTCGGCGACCGCGATGCGATCCAGACGGTACGATCGCCAATCGTTTCGGTCCAATGCCCACGCCACAAGATAAGACGCACCGTCGCGGACCTCCACGCGCACCGGATCGACGATCGGCGTGGTGGTCCCACGGCGGGCCAAACCGTCATATGTCAGGCGCACCTGGAGCCCTTGGTCGATCGCCTGCCCGAGACGGTCACGCACATCGTCACCCCCGGCTGCCACCTCGAGGCGGACGGGTGGAGCCTCGCTCACCAGACCGGACAGCTTGTCAAGCACCGACTGGGCGGCCTGGGCGGTCGGCCCGTCAGCCACTTCGCGAACCGCCTCCACGGCCACTATCAGGCTGACGGCCTCGTCGCGCGTGAAACGCAGCGGCCGCGACAACGGCGAGTTGCGCATGTGGATCACGCCCTCGTCGCGGGCCAGGTCGAGGTCAATTTCGATCAGGTCGTCGGGCAGGCCACCCGGCAGGCCACACATCACCAGCACCTGCAAATCGTCCAAGACTTGGCGCGGCTTGACGTCAAAATCGGCCGCCACCTCGGTGACGTCCACGTATTCGCGCCGCTGCAGGTAGGGCGCGAGCGTCAACAAACGGGCAACCTGTGGGCCGGCGGTCATGGGGTGGCCTCCAGTCGGTCCAGCAGCGCCCGGTGGTGCGCCGCGACGGCCAGGGCCAGCTCGGGCGGCTCGATCACCCGCACATCGGCACCACCCATGGCGATGTCATCGACGACGGCCCCGCCGCTGGCGTAGGGCAGTTTCCAACGTCCCCACTCCTGCCCCTGATCGACGGGCTCGCCCCGGCGTGTCAGCCAGGGTGCCCGGCCGCTGCGGACTTCCAGCAAGGCGGTGGAATCCGGCTGGGCCTCCTCCAGGCCGGCCAGAAGCTCGTCGGCCGGCGTGTCCGGCAGTTCGTAGGCGCCTGGCTGACCGGTGGGCGTCACGTCACCTCGGATGCGGCCAAGCTTGAACAGCCGCGGAGCGCCGCGGGTGTCGTCGAACCCGGCCAGATACCAGGCCCCGTGTCGGTAGGCCAGCATGAAGGGAGCCACCCGCCGGGCCACGTCGTGATAGGTGAAAGTGACGATTTGGCGGGCCTGCAAAGCGTCCCACAAGGGCTGCCAGGCCGACTCCTTCGCGCTGATGTGGGGGCGCAGAGCGCCCAGCCGGTCAATGTCCGGCTCCACCCCGCTGGCCCACACCTTGGTCAGGGCGTGGGTTGTCGACTCGGCCATTGACGCCTGCTGCCACACTTGGGCAGCCGTCACCAGCACGGCCACCTCGGCCGGGGTGAAGCTCAGCGGCGGCAACTCGAAGTCGTTCCGCCTTATCCGGTAGCCGGGCTCGTCGGCGAAGTAGCGGTCGTCCGTGCCGGTCTCGATCGGCACACCGAGGCTGCGCAGAGTGTCCTTGTCCCGCTCGAACTGCCGGTCGAAGTTTTCGGTGTTGAGCCCGTGGTAGCCCTCAACCAGGTCGCGCAACCGGTCCTTGGACGTGAACGTCCGCGCTGTCAACAAGGCGACGGTCAGGTTGACCAACCGCTCCGACGTCCGGCGTTCCATAACTGGGAGATTATCACGGTTTGACGCATAAAATGAGGTGCCATGGCTGGACGATTCGCACCAACCCCCACATCGGACCTGCATCTCGGCAACTTGCGCACGGCGCTGCTCGCCTGGGTGATGGCCCGATCCACCGGGCGAGGCTTCATCGTCCGCATCGAAGACCTGGACCAGGCCCGCGTCAAGGCGGCCCCGGGTGTGGCGCAGCGGCAGTTGGATGATCTCGCGGCGCTGGGCATCGACTGGGACGGCGACGTCTTGTGGCAGTCGCAGCGCTTCGACCTGTACCGCCAATATGCCGCCACCCTCGACACCTACGAATGCTTCTGCAGCCGGGCCGAGATCGCCGCCGCCAGCCAGGCGCCGCACGGCGACTACCGTCCCTACCCCGGCACCTGCGCCAAGCTGACGCGGGCGCAGCGGGCGGCCCGCCGGGGGGAGGGACGCGCCCCGGCCATCCGGGTGCGGGCGGGCGGCGCGTTCATGACGGTGCACGACGTTCACGCCGGTGACGTCACCGGTGCCGTCGACGATTTCGTGTTGATCAGGGGGGACGGCACCCCGGCCTACAACCTGGCCGTCGTCGTCGACGACGGGCTGCAAGCAGTCGACCAGGTGGTGCGCGGCGCCGACCTGTTGACGTCGGCGCCCCGGCAAGCTTGGCTGGCCACACAACTGGGCTTCCCGGTGCCAACGTTCGCCCACGTCGGGCTGGCGGTCAATTCCAGCGGCGTCCGCCTCGCCAAGCGGGACGGGGCGGTCACCCTGCGGGCGCTGCGCGAACAGGGCTTTGAGGCGACCGACGTGCTCGGGCTGATCACCGACTCGCTGGGCTGGCCGAGGATCGGGGCCAACGAACTGGTGGACGCCGCTCGACATCAGCCGCTGCTTGACGCGCCGGCGGTCTGGGCGCCCTGGGTGGTTACCCGGCCGGCATCGTGAAGGCGAACTGGATGTCGATGACGCACACCAGCGTGGTATTCGGCGCGATCGACGGCGTGGCGTTGCCCTTCGGGTAGGCCTGATCGGGCGGCACGATCACCAGCAGTCGGGTGCCGATCGGCTGGCCCACCAGGGCCGTCCGCCAGCCCGGGATCATGTCTGCCAGCGCTCCGGCCTGCGGCCCGTTACCATCGGTGAAGCTGTTCTCGATGTACTGACCGGTCGCGTAATCCATGGTGAAGAAGTTGACCACCAGCGTGTCCTCCGCCGACACCGGTTTGCTCTGACCCTGGACCAACACCGTCGTCTGAACGCTGGTCGGCGGGGCCTGGCCGGCGTTGACTGTGGCGGTGGGCACGCCGTTGCTGTCGGTTACGGTCACCCACTGGTTGCCGGTGGCCAACACCGGACCGGTCGGGACATCCACGCCCGCCACCAGAACATCGACGACGAAGAGGATCGTGTCGCCCCCGTTGATGCCAGCCTGTGAGTTGCCGTCCGGACCGTAGCCATCATCGCTGGTGATCAGCATGAGCAGCCGCGAGCCCTCTGTGGCGGTCGCCAGGCACTGGTTGAACCCGGGAACGAAGCCGTTGGCATAGTTGTCGACCGGGGCGCCGTTGGTCCAGCTCGAATCGAACATCCCGCCGTTGGAGGCGTTGATCCCGATGTAGTTGATCTCCACGGGCGCTTCGGGAACGACCGCCGGCCCGGTGCCGGCCACCAGCGTCTTGCACTGGGTCGTGTCGACGCTGAACGGGTAGGGCGCATCGATGGTCGGCACACCAGAGTTGAAATCGCCCGTCACCGTGATGTCGTCGATGCTCGTCAACGGGGTTGGCGTGCCCATCGGGGTGGACGTGTCAGTGGGGGTGTCGGTGGCCGTGTCTGTCGGCGTGTCCGATGGGGTGGCGCTGGACTGGTCGGTCTTGGGGGAGCAACCGGCCATCAACAGCAGCGCGGCGGCGGCAATCAGCCCGACAAAGATGCGTGAGGTCATTTTGTGCACCCGTCAAGACTAGCAGCCGACGCCTCACATCTTCACCAGATCCAGCAGCTTGCCCAGCTCGGCGGGCGTCAGGTCGCGTGTCTGACCGATCTGAAGGGTGCCCAGACGCAGCGGGCCGAAGCCGACGCGGCTCAGATCGATCACCGGGTGACCGACGGCGTCCATCAGGCGCCGGACAACCCGGTTTCGTCCCTCATGCAGGGTGATGCGCAGCAGCGAATTGCGCGGGCCGGCGTCCATCAGCTTGACGTCATCCGGGGTGAGCGGACCGTCCTCCAGGGTGACGCCGCCACGCAGCCGCTTGAGGTCCGACGGGGTGATTGTGCCTTCGACGGCGGCAACGTAAACCTTGGGCACCTCGAAGCTGGGGTGCGTCAGGCGATTGGCCAGGTCGCCGTCGTTGGTCAACAGCAGCAATCCGCTGGTGTCGGCGTCAAGGCGTCCGACATAGAACAGGCGGGAACCCTTGGGCAGGTATTCGGCCACGGTGCGCCGGCCTTGCGGGTCGTCCAACGTGGTCACCACGCCCTTGGGCTTGTTC
>WRFI01000042.1 GCA_009778875.1 Propionibacteriaceae bacterium
GGCTTCCGGGAAAAGTGGCAGGTGAGGTGCCCGGCCATCATGTCACTGGATCAGTGCCAGGACGTCGGTGTCCCAATCGGGCACCTGGGTGAAGAAGCCGGCCAGTTGCTGGGCCAAGCCTGCGACGTCATCGGGCAGGCGTCCCTCGGCTAGGGCGGAGGGCCATTGCGGCCCGGCCTGGGCGGCGTGGGCGGCGGGCATCCAGCCGACGCGCAGTTTGTTGGCCGGGTGCAACGGCAGGTGCGGGTCGCGGGCGATGATCGTCTCCAGACTGAATTGGCTACTCAAACCGCCGGTGACAAGGTGAAAGTCGATTGACTCAAGCTGCATTTCGGTCAGTTGAAGGGTCAGCCGTCCGCGCGCCCGCGTTTCGCACCAGTGACGCACGATCGTCCACGCCGGGTACAACCGGTCGGGCGGGATGGCTTTTCCCCCGATGAGGTTTTCGACGTCCGCCGGGCTGGGCAGGGGTATCTCGACGACGGGCTCGATGGGGTGGCGGAACAGTGGCCCCACTTTGCCGATCAGATGTTTGGCGGCCGGCTGGACGATGACGTCCCGGGCCTGCGCCGTCAGTTGCGCCGCCAACTCGGGTGGGGCAGAGAAAAACCCTTGCACATCGTCCAGGGTGATGGCATACAGCCATAAGGTCTTTGCTAGCTCGCTCATCGTCACCTCCGGTGGTTTGCGTAGGAACCACGCTACCCCGATTTGGCGCCAGTGGCCGTCTGCGCAGGGCCCGATTGGTCAGTTTTGACCCGTGACGGGCTGGGCTCGTCAAAGGTGCCCGTCCTGGCCAGACGGCTTGCCCGCCTGGCGGTATCGTAGTACCTGACGATTCGGGTTGATGGTTGAAACGTTTGGAGGATGATCATGTCGTCGGTTGACGATTTGCGGGATGTGGCGAACTTGTCTGGTTTGGCGGTCTTCGACCAGGATGAGGCGGAGTATCACACAAGGATCCGCGGGCAGTTCGCGGAGGCTTATCTGGATTTTTCCGACTATATCGCCGACCCCGGGTTCGGCGGTGACGCCGGCGCCACGGCGATAGCCTGGGCAACATCGATGCGACAGTCCGCCCTGGACACCGAGGCCACTTTGGCGACTTGGTGGACAGCGCACGATACGGCGCGGGCGGCGATGCGGGAGGCCGCCGATCATCTGCCGGATTTGGAGGCGATGATGCAGGAGGCCGGGAATATGGCGTTGACCAGGGGCGGGATCCCGGGGGCACTGGCATTAGCCGCACAAGCTGAGGCGCTGGCCGCCCAATACCTGGCAACCATGAACAACGCCCTAATGGACGCCATACCCGAGGGCGGCTCCGGGTATCTCCACGATCCGCCTAGTGGGCCGGGTTATCAGTCGCCGTCGGGCACGGGTTCGTCTGGCCAGTCAGGCGGATCCAACCCAGGCACTGTTAATGTCGGTGTGCCGACTGTCGGGTCAACACCGGGTTGGACACCACCGCCGGCGTCCGCCAGCGCCACTGTCGGGCAGTTGGCCGCCTATGCTCCTCCGGTTCCTGGTGTTTCGTTGCAGGATTGGCTGGTCCAGCATGGTATCGACCCGACTACCGGGTTGGTGGCTGGCGGGGTGGCTGGGTTGAGTGGTGCGGCGGCGGTCGCGGCGGCGTGGGCCTGGGGGTCGGGTAATGTTGCCTCCTTGGCCGGGTACCGGGGTGTGGCTAGTTTGGCCCCACCTGGCGGGATCATCCAACCAACCCAGTGGGGTGCCCGGGCTGGTGTGACACCGGTTGAACCGGCACCGCCAGCCACGGTTGGCGGGACCAGCTCAGGTATGGGTATGGTTCCGCCGATGGGCGGGTCTGGTGGCGGGCAGGCCGACAGCCGGCGTAAACGCGGCAACTACCATGTCCCGCACCTTGATGACAGTCCTGAGGTGCCGCCTGATCCGGGTTGGGGTGCGCGGGCCGGCAGCACAGCCACGATGCCGCCAGCACCGGAACCCGTTGATGACGACTGGTGGTGATCGTGAACCAATCTTGGCTCAAACGGTTCACCAGCGTGGTTGCCGTGCTCGGCCTGGCGTGTGCCGGGCTGCTGGCCGGGGTGCCGGCGTTTGCCGCCTCTCCGATCACCACGCAGCCATACACGACACTCCTGGGTATCGACCAACTACATGCCCAAGGTTTGGACGGGGCGGGGGTGAAGATCGCTGTGATCGACGGGCCGGTTGACACGACGGTGCCTGAACTGCAAGGTGTGACCGTGATAAAGAAGGCCTTCTGCCCAGTCGACTACAAACCATCCAGCATTGCCCACGCGACAGAGATCGCATCAATCCTGGCTTCCCCGTACTTCGGTTGGGCACCCAAAGCCACAATCTTGAACTATGCAAGCCCGACAACAGATGACGTGCCGGACGGTGAAACAATCAACTCAGCCTGGCCGGACTGCACGAGCAACGGGCACTCGGAGACGATCGCCTATCAGATCGAGCAGGCGCTCAACGATGGTGCCGATGTGATCAGCATCTCCGAAGGGGGCGCATCCGCTGATTTTGACATGCCCTTTGCGCTTGTCCGGGCGGCATTGAAAGGCGTTCCTGTGGTGATGGCGGCTGGCAATACTGGCGAGCCGCCCATCGCCGGCACCGCCAGCCCCAACACGGTGGTGGCGGTTGGTGCGGTTGATGCCTCCGGGCAGCGGGCGTCCTACTCCAGTTGGGGCGCCGGGTTGAGCATCATGGCATACGGCGGGCCAGTGACCGCCCGCGACCCCGACAGCACGGGCAGCCTGTCGGTGATCGCCGCGACGCAAGGGACGTCTTTTTCGGCCCCGATGGTGGCTGGTGCGTTGGCGTTGGCGAAGCAGAAGTGGCCTGATGCTAACGGTAACCAGTTGGAGCGGGTGATGTTCGACACGATTGATGGGGTTGCCGATCACGCTTCGGCGCAGCCGTCCCCGGACATGGGGTTTGGCGTGTTGAATGCCCCGTTGATGGTGGCCACCGACCCGAGCGGCTACAGCAGCGACAATGTTTTGGCCCAGAAAAGCCCCGGAGAACACCCAACCCCTGACGATTTCACCGCCTACCAGAACGGCACCGCTAACCCGATCACTCTGGGTGCCGATAATGACTATGTGTATCGCGGGTGTGATCCGTCGATCCTGAAGTACGGTATCCCGTCGGGCATGAAGGTGGAAGCCTCCACGGCCCCGTCATGCCAACCAAACACCAGCCCATCCACCCCCCAGACCACCAACAGCATCAGCCCGGTGCCCGTCAATCAGCCAGGTGCCAATATCCCGTGGGTGTTGATCGGCGCAGGCGTTGCAGTGCTCGCAGTACTGGCCATCGTCATCGTACTGCTGCTACGGCGACGCAAACCAGGCCCGCCAGGCGCCCCGCCACCCGTGCCGCCAGGTTGGCCACCGACAGCGGCCGCACCACCACCGGTCGCGTGGCCTCCTCCACCCAACCTGACACCACCGATGCCGCCACGCCCGGGGCCACCCACCTATGGCTCACCCATCACCACCTGGAAAACGGGGTAAGAGCCAGTCCGCCCCGATTTGACGCGCGCGTCAGGCGATCTGCATCATCAAACAGCAAACCAAAAACATGAGCGCCGTCACGACGATGAACGCCGGGCTGGCCCAACCGATCCGGAAGGGGCTGGGCTGAATGACGCTGGGTTGAAGGCTCACGGGCATGACCCCGCCTGGAGCGATCCAGGTGGCCACCGGACGCGGCGGGGCGCCCGCCGCCAAGAAACCCTTAATGCGGTCGCGGTGCACCACCAGCACGGCCACCGCCACCAGCGCTGCCAACACCATGATGGCCGGCGCCACCCAGACCGGCATCCACGACAACCCCATCACCATGGCGAAGCCGTTGTTGAGGGCGTGCAAAGCGAACGACCATTTGAGCGAGAAACGGTAGGCCACGAACCCCAGGATCAAGCCCATCGGCACAGCGAAAATGCCCTGGTAAAGGTTCATATGCCACAGCCCGAACAACACCGCCTGGGTGACGATGGCGAAGTTCACGCCGTACGGCACCAGGTGACGCATGATCGCCCCGCGGAAGATCAGCTCCTCGAAAAATGGCAACAAGAAGACGGCCGCCAGCATGCCCCACACGGAGTTGAGGACGGGGTCGAGCATGGTGCTTTGAACATTCGACGGGTCGTAGCCCGTCGTCCCGACCACCAGAGCATTCAGCAGGCTGAGCACCAGCTGAACGGCAAAGATCGCCGCCACCGCGGCACCCAACTGGCCCCAGCGGCGCCCCACCGGCCGGGTGGTGGCGATGTCGCTGGTCAGCAGTTTCTTGCCGCGCAGCCCGAAGAAGCAGCAGATGCCCAGCGCCTCACCGATGATTGACCCGATCAAGGTCGCCGGGCCAAGAGCCTGCTGGAACACGGGGTCGTTCATGATGGCCGACACGTCGGCGCTGCCGCTGGCCACATGCTGGCGGAGCACGTCCATCACGGCGGGGTTTGTGAACGCGATGGCGACCCCGATCACGCCTCCCAGAATCTGCATGACAAGCACGCAGGCGGCAAACAGCAAGACGGTGCGGGTGACGGCGCTGCGAACCCCCACGGGGGACGACCACCCCGGCGCTTCGTGCCACCCCGCCAAAGGAGGGGAATTGGGGGGCATTTCCCCGCTCCACCCCGCCGAAGGAGGTGAATAGGGGTAGCCGTTGGTGTCGGACATTTCGTCTCCTGTCAGAGCCGCTCGATGACCCAGTCTAGACAGGCGATCAGCGCGTCGACGTCAGAAGGGTCGACGGCCGCATAGCAGCCGACACGGATCTGGTTCGGGCCGGCGCTGCGATATGGCTCAATGTCGACGATGCCGTTTTCCCGCATCACTGACGTCAACGCCTTGGCGTCCACCGTCTCGTCGAAAGCCAAGGTGGCGACGACGGGGGACCGCTGGGCCGGGTCGGCGACGAAGGGGCGGACGAACGGTTTGGCCTCAGCCCAGGCGTAAAGCGCGCCCGAGCTGGCTTTGGTGCGGGCCTCGGCGAAGCTCATGCCGCCGTTTTCCAGCAGCCACGTCAACTGGTGATCGAACAGCGCCAGCGTCGCCAGTGCCGGGGTGTTCAGCGTCTGGTGCAGCGCGGAGTTCTCGGCGGCGACACTCAGGTTCAGCATCGGCGGCACCCAGCGCTCGGCCGTCAAGCGGGCCGATCTGGCCAGCGCCGCCGGCGAGCAAAACCCGACCCACAGCCCCCCGTCCGAGGCGAAGTTCTTCTGCGGGGCGAAATAGTAGGCGTCGGTTTGGCTGATGTCGGCGTCCATGCCGCCAGCCGAGCTGGTCGCGTCGATCAGCATCAGGGCGCCGGGGGCGTCCAACCGCTGGACGGGTGCGCACACCCCGGTGGACGTCTCGTTCTGCGGCCAGGCATAGACGTCCACCCCGTCGGCCGGCACCATCTGGGCGGCCTGCCCGAAGGGTGCGGTGTAACTGACCGGTGGCTGCAGGAAAGGTGCGGCGGCCACCGCATCGACGAACTTGCGACCGAACTCGCCCCAAACACCGTGGGCCGACCGGTGCTCGATCAGGCAGCAAACGGCGATGTCCCAAAACACGTTTGACCCGCCGTTGCCCAACACCACCTGGTAGCCGTCGGGCAGGCGATAGAGCGCGGCCAGGTTTTCCTGCAGGCGCGCCACCAGCGACTTGACCGGTGCCTGCCGGTGCGACGTCCCCATGACGGAACCGGGCCCCGTCAACGCCTCCAGCGCCTCGACGGGCACCCGCGACGGCCCGGAGCCAAACCGTCCGTCGCGCGGCTTGAGATGGTCAGGAATCAGCACGCTACCCATACCTAAAATTCTGGCACACTCCTGTTGCGGCGGGGCTGCGTGTCCACCCCCTATTCCCCTCCCCCGGGGGAATTTTCCGTGGCTATGGCGCTGCACCACCTCAGGAGACCACCCCATCAGTCCCTTCGGGCCTGCCACCCCTCCAAAGTAGGGGAATCACCATTACGCCCGGCCGACCAGACGGCCGGAGACGCTGGCGATAAAGGCGTCCAGCGAGATCGGCAGGTCCTCCAGGTTCCAGGTGGGCGGCGCCGAATACCAGCCGAGGTCGTCTGGGTCGGGCACGCCCGGGTCATCGTCGGCGTCGGCCAAGGCCTGCAGCCAGCGGTCACGGCCACCCAGGACAACCGCGTACGGCAGAATCTTCGAGATCTCCGTGTAGGCGGTTTCTTGGGGAATCTGGTTGACGGGTTGGGTTTGCAGCGACATTGACAAGGCGTGAAGCCCGTGCAGCAAGTCGACACCCGACTGGGTGCGTCGCGGCATCGTCTGCCCAAGTGCTATGAAGGCGATCGCCAGCGCGACGAGCGCCAGGCCAAGCAGCCCGAGATGAGTGAAGGCCACCAGCAGCACCAGGGCGACAATCGTGGCGGCCAGCGCTACCCAACCGACCCGGTCGAAGGCGTGCCGTACCTGGTCGGGACGGTGCGCGAACCAGCCGCGGTCGACGACCTCCTCGTACAGATCGTCCTGCACCTGGGCGATGACCTTCTCGACGGGTTGGCCGATCTTCGACACGACGGCGGCCGGTCCGTCCGCGGGGGCGATGGCGTCGACCAGCGTCGTCTCGAAGGGGCGCATCACGTCGTCTGATTCCAGTCGCTTGAACGTCCAGTCGGTGGGCGAAATGGCCTTTTCGGGGGCCAGCTCGATGATCTGCAGGTGACCGCGAACGGCCAGATCGAGCAGTGTGGCGGTGATGTCGATGGGGTCGACTCGCTCGTCCACGACGGTGCCCACATGCCCGGGACGGATGTGATCGGCGATGTCGAATTCGACGGTGCCCTTGCCTGATGGCACAAAACTGGCGACAATCGTGGGATCCTTCGACGAGGTGACGTCCCGGGCGACAAGACGCCACACGAGGAACAGCGCCGCGGCGCCCACAATTGCCACCAAGATCGCGGCCAGCAGCGGGCCGGTCGAGGTCGAGAAGGCGCGGTCAAGGGTCCAGTAATCCTTGACGTCCTGGTTGACGGCGATCATCGTCGTCGGTGCCGTGAAGCTCAAAACCACCTGCGAACCGGCGGCGACCTGCTGATCCTGGAAGGTCGGGTTCCACGAGTCGTGCGTGCCGCCAGACCACATCTGGCAAGGCCCGAGGCCGGTTGGTGCGCCGGACTGGCAGTCGATGCTGAGAATCGACCCAGTGCCGCCGAGTATCGGCACACCGATGGTGCCGCTGGCCACACCCACCGGCATGGTCAGCCCCTGCAAGACGGGCCACTTCACCGACGTGATGGTTGTCCCGTCACTGGTGACACCGGCGCTGGTGGCCGCGCCGGCAACGGTATAGCCAATCGTCAAAGGCGCGTTTCCAAGCTGGGACGTGTCGACCGTGATGGTTTCGATGTTTCCCGCAGTCGTGACAGTGGGCTTTAGGTCGGTGCCGTCGGCGCCGGTCGCCGTGACGTTCCCGATGGTGAACTGGAAGTATGTGTAGTCATCGCCGTCGCTTGTCAGCGCCAGCTTTTGGACAAACTGCGCTGGAGCCGTGCCGCCGGTGAAGGCGATCGCGGTGCTGAGCTGAAGGGTCCCGTCCTGGGCGACCTGCCCAGTGACGGTGTAGGTGTCAATGCTGCCGTCCGCCCAGGCGTTGGGCGCCGACAGGGCAAGCCCGGCTCCAACCGCTAGTGCGGCCGCTGCAATTGCGGTCATCTTGGTGCGCCAACTGGTCACGTCATTCTCCTTCGGGTGCCGCGGGAAAAGTGCACTGAGCAATAGCCTAATGCACAGTTGGCAAACAACCTGTTGAAGGGCCGCCCTGAACGTGGTAAGTCTCTGTAAGACTGCTATTGTTTCTGCATGAGCTATATGAGGCCACCGGCCCAGCAGAATCCGTGGGGTGCGCCGGCCAATCCGTGGGGCAATGGTGCCGTACCGCAGCGAACCATGATGCCCCCGGGGGCGGGCTATCCTGTACCCCAAATGCCCGGTTACGCAGCACCGCAGGGCGTTTATGCACCGGCACCAGCCAGACCGACCAGTTCGAGCAGCGGCATGCTCAAAGGCATACTGGTGGGTTTGGGTGTCGTCTTCTTCCTGATCATCCTTGTCAAGGCGTTTTCCGGCGGTGGTGAGACGACAACGACGACGACCAACCCTCCCGTCACCACGTCGACGACGGCACCCAAGCCGAAACCGACAAACACCCAAACCACCAAGCCAACTCCTGAGCCAACCACTCCGACGACGACGACGCCGCCAGCCGGAGGGTACCAGAATGCTGACTACACGGTGCCTGCCCCGAACCTGAACCCGCCTGATCTGCCGCTGCCGGAGACCTACGGGGACGCCACCGACTGGATGGTGAACAACCCCTTCTACCTGCAGGCGATCCCCGCGCCCGTGGAGTGCCAGATTCCCGACATCAATCCGATAGCCGCCTCCAAGACGGACTTGCAGACCTACCTGAATGATTCGGTGGCCTGCCTGATGCGCGTTTGGGGTCCCCAGCTTCAAGCCGCCGGCTTCAACGCCTCCCGTCCGTCGGTGACCGTCTACAGCGGCCAGATTCAATCGCCTTGCGGCAAAATGCCGAGCCAGAACGCGCTGTACTGCTCAGCCGATCAGCAGGTGTATTACGCCACCGACCTGCCGGATCTGTTCCCGTCCCAAGCCACAGACCCGATGGTGCCCGTCGCCGTGATCGCCCATGAGTTCGGTCACGCGATCCAGGCGCAAACCGGCATTCTGTACTCGGAGATAATCTGGCAGCATACGGACTCAGACAACGGCGACGATGCCTCCGCCAATGATCTGTCGCGTCGTACCGAGCAGCAAGCCGACTGCTTCTCCGGGGCATTCATGCAGGCCATTTCATTGTCCATCGGCCTGACACTGGACGAACAGGCTGCGCTCGCCCAGGTTTTTTACGCAATCGGCGACGATGTCTTGAGTGGTGATCCCAATTACGACGGCGATCACGGCCATGGCAACAACCGGGTCCATTGGTTCCAAGTGGGGCTGGCCGCACCGACAGCTGGCTCTTGCAACACCTTCGGCCCAAACGTGACCACCGATCAAGTGCGCTAGCGGGTCCGCCGGAAGTGGACACTGACCGGCCGGGGGTCCTGGCCAGCGTATTATCGGACGGTGAGTTCTCCGCCACCAACCGATCAGCCTGACGCCAGACGCTGGCGCGCGCTGGCCGTCTGCCTGGGCGGTTCCTTCGTCACGATGCTGGACGTGTCGATCGTCAATGTGGCTTTGCCCAGCATGCAGCAGGCCTTGCATGCCGGGTCGGCCCAGTTGCAGTTGATCGTCTCCGGCTACATTCTGGCCATCGCGCTGCTGGTCGTCCCGGCGGGACGCATCGGGGACGCCCGGGGACGCCGCATGATGTTCATCCTGGGTATCGGCGGGTTCGGCCTGATGAGCCTGCTGGCCGGCCTGGCCAACAGCGACACCTACCTGGTTGTCATCCGGCTGCTGCAGGGCGCGTTCGCCGGCGTCCTCAACCCGCAAACCTCGGGGTTGATCCAGCAGATGTTCCGGGGCAGCGAGCGCGGCAAGGCGTTCGGCCTGATGGGCGCAACGATTGGCGTGGCGACGGCGCTGGGCCCAGTCGTCGGCGGTGCCCTGGTGACGATGGCCGGCCCGGCCAACGGCTGGCGCTGGGTGTTCTTCATCAACGTGCCCGTGGTTCTCATCGTCATCCCACTGGCCAGACGGCTGTTGCCGCCGCGCATCGCGAGCGAGGCGCCACCGCGTTTGGATGTGCCGGGCATCGCGCTGATCGGCTTGGCGGCTGCCGTGGGCATGGTGCCCTTCATCGGGACGGGCGAGCAGGGCGAGGCGGGGCTGGGGCCGTGGCGCTGGTGGATGCTGGCGGTGGCCGCGGTGATACTCGGGGTCTTCGTGTTGTGGGAGCGGCGTTACCAAACCAAGTTCCACGCGGCCGTCCTCGACCCCGAACTCATACGCAACGTCTCATACCGGTTCGGCGTGATGATCGGGGTGGCCTATTTCGCCGGCTTCAACTCCGTCTTCCTCGTGGTGACGATGGTGCTTCAGCGCGGGCTGGGATTCTCGGCGCTGATGGCCGGCCTGATCAGCGCGCCGTTCGCGATCGGCTCAGGCCTGGCGGCACCGGTGGCCGGACGGATGGTCAACCGGTATGGGCGCCTTTGGATGATCGGCGGCCTGATCCTCATGCTGGTCGGTTTGGGTGTCATGGACATGGTGCTGCTGTGGACGCCCGTGAACCACCTCGGCTGGGCGATGGCGGTGGCCGGGTTCTTCACCGGCCTGGGGTCCGGGTCGGTCATTTCGCCGAACCAGACGCTGACGTTGGCGTCGGTGCCGCCCCGAATCGGCGGCGTGGCCAGCGGCGTCATCCAGGTGAGCCAGCGGGTCGGTTCGGCCGTCGGCATGACGATCGTCCTGTCAGGTTTCTTCGCCAACTATGCGCCGCTGGGGGCGCGGGGGGCGGCCGCCAAGACGTTGATGGCGTCCATCGCGATGATCGGTGTCGCCTTGGTGATCGCCATAATCGACTGGTATCGCCGCCGCAACCACGCCGACGTCCTGCTGTAGGTCAGTGGAAGTAGGGGATGACGAGCCAAAGGCCGAACAGAACGATCAGGCCGACGATGCCGAGCAGTGCCCAGGCCCCGACCAGCGTGAAGCCTGTCGCTTGGCCGGCCTGCTGGCGCACGTGCCCGGCGTCCAGCAGTTTGGCCGCCGTGGCCACCAAACTGACAACGATGACGGTCGCGACCAGCGTGACACCGGCCACCAGCCCGAGGGCACCCCAGTTGATCGTCATGCTGCCACCGCCTGATTGACTCGATGCGGCCGGCGCCTGTGCCTGTGCGGGGGGTGCGGTGCCGTGCTGACGGCGGGACGAACCCCGGCCTTGGTCTCCGCCGCAATCGGCAGGCTCCGCGAGGCGCTCACCCCGATGCCGCTGGAAGCCGGGCCGCCAGGTGCAGCGGCGGACGGCGCGGCGGTGATCGGTGTGACGTTGCTGTCCAAACCTTCCGTGGTTGGAATTGCGACCACCCGGATCCGTCCCTTAGTGCCGCGAGCCCGCTTGCCCGGCAGAACGTTGACCTCGTGGGAATCGTTGACGTTATCTGCGCTCACCTTGTGGTGATGCGAGATCCTCAGGATCACCAGCGCGACGGCCACCAGCACGACAAGCATCAGGAAGAAGCCCCACAGGCCCTGGGTGGCAACGGCCGAGGCCAACCCGCCAACGATGGCCGCGGCAGGCAGGGTCAGCAGCCAGGCGACCATCATGCGACCGGCGATGTTCCAATTGACCTTGGTGCCGCGCCCGACACCCGAGCCGAGGATGGCACCCGAGCAGACGTGGGTCGTCGACAACCCGAAGCCCAGGTGGGCCGAGGCCAAGATGGCGGCGGTGGCGGCGGTTTCGGAGGCGAAGCCTTGCGGCGACTCAACCTCGACGATGCCCTTGCCCATCGTCCGCATGATGCGCCAGCCACCCGAGTATGTGCCCAAAGCGATGGCCGTGCCGGCCAGGAAAACCACCCAGAAGTAGGGCCGGGTGCCGCTGGTTTGATAACCCGCCGTGACGAGCACCAATGTGATGAGGCCCATTGTCTTTTGGCCATCGGAGGTGCCGTGCGCCAGCGCCACCATTGATGCCGACAGGCGCTGCCCGATTCGGAAGGTGTTGGCGGCGTGGTGGGCGGTATGGTCGGTGAGGCGGTAGGCCGCTTTGGTGGCAAAGGCGCTGGCCACACCGGCGACGACCGGGGCCACCAGGGCTGGCAGCAAGATCTTCGAAACGATCACGGCCGGGTGAATGCCCGCCATTCCCGCTGAGACGACGACGGCCCCGATCAGTCCGCCGAACATGGCGTGGGACGATGAGGACGGCAGGCCGAACAGCCAGGTGATCAGGTTCCAGATGATGGCACCGCACAGCCCGGCGAACACCGCTTGCGGGGTGACGAGCTTGTCGTCGACGATGCCGGACGAGATTGTCTTGGCCACTTCAGTGGCCATCAGCGCACCGGCCATGTTCAAGACGGCAGCAACACCGACGGCCACCTTGGGTTTGAAAGCCCCGGTGGCAACCGACGTGGCCATAGCGTTAGCCGAGTCATGGAAGCCATTCGTGAAATCGAACACCAAAGCGGTGGCGATCACGATTAGTACCAGTGCTAGTGTCATCAGCAGGCCCTTGCATATGTGGCAGTCAGTGTGGTCATTGGTCCTCAGATTTTCACGGCTGAACATGGCCAACGATAGTGAATCCGGACGCAACTGCAAGTGAGCCGCGTGTCGAGGTTGCCGTGGTTTTGCGTCCCATCGGCGTTTCTGGCCCCACTGGCCATCCACCTGACCAAAAAAATGCCTCTGACAAGCACAGACGCGTTACCTGTGAGTTTGGCAAAATGTGCTCAAATCATGAGAATTCAGGTAAACGCCAGTTAAACAGATGGTGAAACTGCGGTGGTGCTGTTGGGGGAGGGCCGGTTGACGCGGGCGTTCAAGGTTGGGCAGGGGAAACCTCCCGGGGTGAGATTGTTTGTGGTTACCCTCTGGAGAGGGGAACTTGCGGTGGTCCATTCCCCTCCTTGGGAGGGGTGGCGGCGGAGCCGGCGGGGTGGTCTCGCGAGGGGTGCAGCGCCGGAGCCACGGAAAATTCCCCTCTGGGGAGGGGTGTCGGCGGAGCCGACGGGGTGGTCCCGCGAGGAGATGCAGCGTCGGAGCCACGGAAAATTCCCCTCTGCGGAGGGGTGTCGGCGGAGCCGACGGGGTGGTCGGTCACGTTCCTCACACGGACGCGTTGCGTCCTTTGCTTCGAGTTTGATGGTGGCGTTGGCCCCCCTGCTGCCGCGTCCCCCCCAGGGGGACTTGCCGCCGAACACCCCTACCGGGCCACGGCTTGTGGCCGGGGTTCCCACATCGGCTGGCAGCACCAGTCAACTGCTGCCACGCCCAGGGTGTCTTCCACATTTGGCA